>CAZHYX010000201.1:0-6061 GCA_964536675.1 uncultured Flavobacteriaceae bacterium | reverse complement strand
ATCAAAACTTTCTTTGGTATAATATAAAGAACCAACATCATCTAAGGCATCTGCGTGATACTCACCTATTTTACCGGTTAACTCTTGATTCAGTTTTGGAGTTAATGGATGTGTTCTTGACGGAATTCCAGGCTGAAAAAAGAAGGTAGCATTTGTACCCATTTCATGATGATCGGTTAAAATATTTGGTTTCCATTTATGGAAACTTTTAATACGTGCTTGCGATTCGGGTAATTGTGATACCAACCAATCTCTATTCATATCAAACCAATAATGATTTGTTCTACCTCTTGGCCAAGCTTCATTATATTCTCTATCTGCATTATCTGTAGTTAAATTTTGATTTTTATGTGTATTTACCCATGAAGCAAAACGATTTAATCCGTCTGGGTTATATGAAGGGTCAAATAATATAATGGTACTATCTAATAATTGGTCTATATAATCTCCTTTAGCCGCAGCCAAATAATAAGCAACTAATAACCCGGCATTTGCTCCACTAGCTTCATTGCCATGAATTGAAAAACCTTGATAGATTACCAATGGCATAGCATCTACATTAAGTGAAGAAGATAGCGAAGCATCAGATAATTTTAAATGCTCATTTCTTATAGATTCAATATTTTGATGATTTTTCGGAGAAGTTATAGTCAATAACAGAAGTGGCCTGCTTTCATAGGTTGTACCTCTATTTTCTATTGTTATTCTATCTGAGGTTTTAGCCAACACTTTCATATATTCAACTAATTTATCATGTGAAACATGCCAATCACCAACTTGAAAACCTAAAACACTTTCTGGTGTTGGAATATTCTTATTGTATGTAATATCTTGGGGTAAATAATAGTTTAAATCGACTTTTTGTTGGGCAATAATAGTTGAAAGACTAATGAAAGTCAACAGAGAGATAATTTTCTTCATTTGGATTGATTTATATCAGATTCTTATTTCAAAATAACCTAGATAAGAATCGGTTTATGAGAAATACTGGAGTAGACACCAGAATTACTTTTAATGTAAAGATATAAAAAAACCGCTCTCCATAATTATTTGATGAACGGTTCATTACTTGAATTAGTTATTTTTAAATATCGTCAAAATCTATATCTGTAAAACTTTCAGTAGATTTTGTTTCTTCGGTAGTAACTTCTTCACTTGGCTTTTGATAATCTTTTTGATGACGATCAGAAATTACTTCTTCACCTTTTTCATCAATAATATAACTTGTAGCCTTAGCTAGCATCTCATTGAACTCATTAAAATCTTCTTTGTACAAGTAAATTTTATGTTTTTTATAATGAAAAGAACCATCATCATGAGTAAATTTTTTACTCTCAGTAACTGTTAAATAATAGTCACCTGCCTTAGTTGCTCTTACATCAAAAAAATAAGTTCTTCTTCCTGCTCTTAGTACTTGCGAAAAAATTTCCTCTTGCTCTATATATTCTCTTTCACCCATAATAATCTTAACTTTTGTTAATCTTGATTTTTATAAGACACAAATCTATAAAAATAAATGACTTGTACAATAATTTATTTATTTTCTTTTCAGATAAATTTTTTACTAATCAGTAATTTGTTCGGTAAGTTGTTGGTTATAAAGATTTTGATAAAAACCAATTTGGTTAGAAAGTTCATCATGTGTGCCTTTTTGGATAATTTTTCCTTCATCAAGAACAATTATAAAGTCAGCATTTTTAGTTGATGATACTCTATGACTTATTATTACGGTAGTTTTATCTTTACTAATTGATTTTAGATTGTTAAGAATTATTTCTTCTGTTTCAGTATCTACTGCTGATAAACAGTCATCAAAAATTAGTATTTGGGGCTCTTTTATTATTGCTCTGGCAATAGAAATTCGTTGCTTTTGTCCTCCCGAAAGGGTTACACCTCTTTCGCCAACAAGTGTATTATAAGTATTTGTAAATTCTTCAATATTATGATGAATATAGGCATTGTTAGCTGCATTTTTAATAGTCTCATCTAAAGCACATTCATTACCAAATTTGATGTTATTTTTTATAGTATCTGAAAATAAAAAGGCTTCCTGAGGAACAAACCCAATACTTTTACGAAGATTACTTAAATTTATTTTTTTGATTGGTATATTATCTATTAAAATTTCCCCTTTTTCTACATCATATAATCTTGAGATTAAGTTAGCAATTGTAGACTTTCCGGAGCCTGTTTTTCCCAAAATGGCAAGTGTTTTTCCTTTATTAATTATAAAACTAATATTTTTTAAAGCAGTAATATTTGTATCATCATAAGTAAAAGAGACTTTTCTAAATTCAATTTTTCCTTCAATAATTGATTCTTTATTAGTTTCATTTTGAACTTCAGGCTCTACTTTTAAGAATTCATTAATCCTCTTTTGAGAGGCTTCAGCTTGTTGTACAATTGAAGTAACCCAACCCACAACAGCAACAGGCCAAGTAAGCATATTTACATAAATTATAAATTGAGCAATTACTCCAAAACTAATAAATCCGTTTATATAACGCATACCTCCAATATAAATCACTAAAATATTACTTGCACCAATAAGTAATATCATTAACGGAAAAAATAATGCCTGTGCTTTATATAATGAGATATTTTTTTCTTTACTTTCATTTGCTAGTTTATCAAAATCAATAAAAGAATGATCTTCTATACTATATGCTTTGATGACATTTATTCCTGAAAAGAATTCTTGTGTAAAAGTCGTTAGTTTTGATAAATATTCTAATACAATTCTGCTTCTTTCATTAATTACTCTACTTAAAATATAAATTGAAATAGAAAGAATTGGTAATGGTAATAAAGTGTAAAGAGTTAGTGTTGTATCAATTTTTAACATATATAAAATTACAATCACAAAAAGTGTAATCATGTTTATAGTATACATAATTGCTGGTCCAAAATACATTCTTACCTTACTTACATCTTCACTAATTCGGTTCATTAAATCTCCTGTTCTATTTTTTTTATAGAAGTTTAATGTGAGGCGTTCATATTGTTCAAATACTTCGTTTTTTAGATCAAATTCTATTAAGCGAGACATAACAATAATCATCTGACGCATTACAAAAGTAAAAATACCTGAAAGTAAAACCGCTCCTAAAATCAGCAATATATTTATTAATAATTCACTTTTAACAATTGCTATATCGGTTATTTCTCCTTTAATATATTTTTCAACAACATTTAATGAACGTCCAATTAATTCAGGTGCGAAAAGCGATAGAATTCTAGCTACAACAGTACAAATGATACCAATTATTAATCGGTATTTGTACTTGTAGAAAAATTTATTTAAATAACGTAATGCTTTCAAAAACTGTTTAATTTTTTCGCGATAATAAGAAATTAAAGAATTATAATAGTTTACTTAGAGTTAATAATTTCTTAAATTAATTTATTAATAATTTATATTTTGTAACCACTTACTAATACTTTAACTTTGCATCGATTTTTTGTAATTACGAAGATACAGGATTAAGATTATAGTAAGGATAAAGTAGCAGGATTAATCTGACACAATTACAAATTTATAAATTAATTAAAATAGATAATATTTTGTCATGCTAAATAGAAGACATATCAGAGTAAAAGTAATGCAGTCTGTTTATGCAATAATGCAGTCTAAAAGTGTTGATTTAGATAAGGAAGAAAAATTTTTAGAATTCAGTATTGCAGGTGTATATGATTTATATATATTAATGTTAAGTTTATTTGTTGAAATTAGAGACTTGGCTGAAAAGCATCAGGAAATTGCTAAGAAAAAACACTTAGTAACATTAGAGGAGATTAATCCAAATAGAAAGTTTATCGATAATCAATGGTTACTTGGTTTAAATGATAATATTTCGTTACAGAATTATATTAAAGATTATAACCTATTAAATTGGAAAGACGATAATGAATATGTTAGATTGATTTTTGATCAAATTAAAAAAAGTGATTTATATGATAATTATTTAAATTCAGATAATGATAAGTCATATAAAAATGAATTGACATTTATATATAATATATATACAGAAATAATTGCTCCAAACGAAAAGTTATTTGATTATTTTGAGGGAAATAAATTGAGTTGGGTTGATGATATTCCATTTGTGAATACTTGGATTTTAAAAAACCTTAAAAGAATTAAGTCTGATACAGTCTTTAGTAAAGAAAAGTTATATAAAGATGAAGATGATAAAAAATTCGCAATAGATCTTTTTAAGAAAACAGTTTTACATCATACAGAATTTAATGACGATATTGATAGAATGACTCCTAATTGGGATACAGACCGAATTGCAGATGTTGACTTTATTTTGATGAAAATGGCATTGGTTGAGTTTGTATACTTTCCGTCAATACCAACTAGAGTAACTATTAATGAATATATTGAAATAGCTAAAGATTATTCGACACTAAAAAGTGGTTTTTTTATCAATGGTGTTTTAGATAAATTATTAAAAGATTATACTACCTCAAAGAGAATTCAAAAAATAGGGCGGGGGTTACTGTAATATTTTATATTTTTGTAAACTAAATAAATTTTAAATGAAGAAAATAGTAGGATTAACAATTTTAATTGCATTTTCAATTACATCATGTAAAGAAAATGTTGCTAATAAAATAAATAAGGAAAAATTAGAAGCAGCACAACAAAGAGATTATGATATGAATGAAGGTGCAGCTGTCGTAACTTTTGCAAAAAAAGAACATGATTTTGGAACCATTAATGAGGGCGATATAGTTGAAACAATCTTTAGTTTTAAAAATACCGGTAAATCAGAATTAATTATAACCAATGCAACTGCTACTTGTGGTTGTACTGTGCCTGAATGGCCTAGAGAACCGATTGCCATTGGTGAGTCTGGAGAAATAAAAGTTAAATTTAATTCATCAGGAAAGCCAAATAAACAAAGTAAAACAATTACACTAACTGCAAATACGGCTAAAGGTAAAGAGACAGTAGTTATAAAAGCGCAAGTAACACCAAAACAAAAAAAATAGTCAATGTTTCAAGTAATATTTTTACAAATAGGTGATAGCGGAATGGGTAATTACATTATGATTCCGTTAATGTTGTTGGTAATTTATCTATTTATGATAAGACCACAGATTAAAAAGCAAAAAAAAGAAAAACAATTTCAATCATCTATTAAGAAGGGTGCCAAAGTTATTACTACTAGTGGAATTCACGGAAAAATAGTTGAGTTAAACGATGGTATTTGTGTATTAGAGACAGGTGCAGGAAAAATTAAGTTTGAACGATCAGCAATTTCTATGGAATTGAGTAAGAAATATCAAAGTTCAATCGCTAAAAAATAGAATTTATAATTTCAAAATAATGAAGTGAGTTTTATTAGTTTAAAACTCACTTTTTTTATTTAAATTAGAAAAATATTTTTTAGAATAAGTTTTGAGACTTATAGAAAAAATATTATTCTCTTAACCCTGAAATTAGAGGTAAAGAACTTGAATGATAAACCAAATTAATGACTCCTAAAAAGAAAAGAAAAACAAATACTATAAAAACTGGTAGAAAATCAAAAATGCTATTCGTATTTTTAGGAATTTCTTTTTTGTTTTGGATACTGATAAAACTATCTAAACCATATACAGATGTTGTACAGTTTAATATAAATTATTCGAATTTACCAGAGGGTAAAATACTACAGGAAGAACCGTATAAAAATTTAGATATTACTGTAAAAACATATGGATTCAATCTAGTTAAATACCATCTCAATAAAAGAGAGGTTAATATTGATTTGCGTTCTGTTAAATGGAAAAAAGGATTAATTTACTATCAATTAGCGAACGAATTATTACCACAAATACAGCAGCAAGTAGCTTCTGACGTTGAAGTTATTTTGGTGCAACCAGATTCTTTGTATTATCATTTAGGAATTAGTAAAACTAAAAAAGTACTAGTTGTTCCAGATATTAATATTGAATATCAATCAGGTTATAACTTATTGGGTGATTTAAAAGTTGAACCTAGTTTTATTTCTATATCAGGGCCAGAAGTTATTATTGATTCAATTATCACTATACAAACTAAAAACAC
>CAZHYX010000200.1:1637-6108 GCA_964536675.1 uncultured Flavobacteriaceae bacterium | reverse complement strand
GAGTTAAAAGAAGAACTCAAAAAAGAACTTCCTAAAGATATTTCACACCTATTTATTTCTTCAATTGCTCAAACAGGTTTAACAGAATTAAAAGACAGACTTTGGGAATTGCTAAATTCGTAAGAGATACTACTATTTAACTTTAAGGATCATTCCAATTTTTGAAAATTAAAAGAGTATTCTAAAGTACTAAATCTTGAGATATGTCGTTATTTTAATCATAACTAAAAGATTGACATACAAGTTATTAGTTTTTAACACCAATTTAAAAATTTGATGTCGTAAAATAAAATAGATATTATTTTTTACAAGATTGAGACAAAATATTTTAGCATAGCCATAGTTATGGTACAATATTTTAACGATAAGATTGTGAAAAGAAACTATTTTATGAGACATTATATGTTTAAATTAGTATAACTCAATCTTTTCAATCTAAATTATTATGAATGTTTTTTTTAGAGTATCAGTGGCAATGGTCTTAATTATAATGTTAAGTTCTTGTAGTTCAACAAATATAATGACCTTAGGAGTAATTGAACCTGCACCCGTATTTATACCTAAGCATATTCAAAAAATTGGAATAATAGACAGAAGTTTACCTTCAGATGAAAATGTGAGCGTAGACCAAATAGATAGAATTTTGTCAGCAGAAGGGAAAAATTTAGATAAAGACGGAGCTCATAATGCAATTTTAGGGTTATATGATGAATTATATAAAAATAAGGCTCTAAATGAAGTAAAAATCATTGAAAATGCTGAGTTGAGAAGCCCGGGTTTAGGTATTTTTCCTGCAAAATTATCTTGGAAAACTGTCAGAGATATTTGTAAGGTGAATGATGTTGACGCTGTGTTTATTTTATCTTATTATGATACTGATGCTAAAATTAGTTATAAAACTGTTCCTGTAAAAATTGAGACATTAGGTGTAGAGATTCCTGCAATTGAACACCATGCTACTATCAGTACTGATATAAAGACAGGATGGCGAATTTACAACCCCATTGATGAAACTATTCATGATGCCTATAGAATGAACCGAAGAGTTACATCAACAGGTAAAGGAATTAATCCGGCAAAGGCTATTGCGGCCATAGTTAGTAGAAAAGAGGCTGTTTTAGATAGAAGTAATAGTATTGGACACAATTACGGTGCAAGAATTCTTCCTTACAGAATTAGAGTGTCAAGAGATTATTTTGTTAAAGGAACTGATAATTTTGAAATAGCCAAACGAAGAGCACAATCGGGAAATTGGGATAGTGCTGCTGAATTATGGAATAAAGAAGTTTCAAACGGTGACGGAAAAATTGCGGGTAGAGCATCTTATAATATGGCAATTATTAGTGAAATAAATGGAGATTTAGATAAAGCTGTTGAATGGGCTTCTAAATCGTATGAAGATTATGATAATAAAACGGCGCTAAAATATATCAATATCCTTAAAAACAGGATTCGAAAGAATAATATATTACGACAACAATAATATCTTAATGTCAAATATTTTTTACTAGCCGATTTTAACCGTTAAAAACGGATAAACAAACCTTTCTTTTTAAAACCTAAGGTCTATATTTTACTTGATTGCAAGGGAAATATATTAACTTGCAGGTATAAGGCGTATAAACGTAATACGTTTATACAATTGTTATGGGCAACCAAAGAACCGACCGCAAAAAAACGAAACCGAATGAATCAAACAAATATCATCCGAGAAATTCAGGAATTAAAAAATCAATTATCATATTCTAAAAATGTTGGTTTTTTCTTTGGTGCAGGAACTTCCTCAGCATTAGGAATACCAAATATTGCTCAATTGACAAGTAGTGTTGAAGATTCGTTATCAGCAGACCTAAAATCACCCTTTTCGATTATCAAGAGTGATTTAGAATCAACATTCCCAGAAAAGAATATTAATATAGAAGACATCTTAAACCAAATTAGGAGAATCCGAGAAATCACAGGAGAAAAAAGTGAAAAAAAATATCTTGAAATTGATGGAGTTACAGCAAAATCATTAGACATTGACATCTGTAATAAAATACACCATATTTTAAGCGAAAAAGAGAAAGATGCTGATTTGCAGAATACAAAGAAATTGATGGCTTGGTTGAATATGCAAAACAGAGATTTTTCAAAAGAAATTTTTACATCAAACTATGATTTAATTTTTGAGAAATCTCTTGAAGAAACTCAAATACCATATTTTGATGGGTTTGTTGGTTCTTATGAACCGTTTTTTTTAGCCGAAAATGTAGAAAGATTTGTTGACAATAACGACATAACAAAATCGTGGATAAGATTATGGAAAATACACGGTTCTTTAAGTTGGTTTTGGAAAAAAGATAAGTCAAAGAATTCATACAGAATCGTTCGTTTAGGAAAAATTGATAATATAGAAAAAGAAGGAAATGAAGTCGTAATTTATCCTTCAAAAGAAAAATATGATTCTTCAAGAAAACAACCATTTATTTCATATTTCGATAGGCTTAAAACATTTCTAACTAATGGAGAGTTACTATATATTATTTCAGGATATTCGTTTTCTGACCAACATATAAATGAAGTTATTTTTAATAGTTTAAGACAGAATAACAGATTACATATAGTCGTTTTTGCATATTCTGACGATACTATTGATGAACTATATAAACACTCATCATCTTATTTGAACCTAAGTGCTTTCGGCCCAAAAAAAGGAATTGTTAACGGAGAATTGGTTGAATGGTCAATAAATGCTAATGAATTAAAAGAAGATAAAAATAGCACACACTATTGGAAAGAAGATTCTAAAGAATTAATCATTGGTGATTTTAATAAGTTAATTGATTTTATTGTTGCTAATTCAGGGAAGAAAGAAACAATTGAAAAACTTACGGATGAATAATGAAATTACATATCTTGGTACTATTATTAGGGTTGATTCGAGTACAATTGAAATCGAAATAACTGACCAAATCCCATCTTCTGCACCTATAATTAATGGTAGAGTTTATAAAATTGGACAGATAGGTACTTTTGTTAAAATGCCTATTGGAAATATTTCAATTTACGGCATAGTATCTTCAGTTAGTAATACACCAAGTAAAATAGATGATAATTCAATTAAGCAAATAATCGGTTCACGATTCTTGACGGTTCAATTGGTCGGAGAAAAAATTGGAGATAGAGATTTTGAAAAAGGTATTGGAACTTATCCAACAATAAATGATGAAGTTCATTTAGTTATTGAGAAGGATTTGTTCGAGATATATGGTCAAAAGGATTCTAATTCTATCGAAATAGGTAAACATTCATCATCTGAAAACTTAGCCGTTTATGTAGATATACATAAACTAATATTAAGGCACTGTGCAATTTTAGGTTCAACAGGTAGTGGGAAATCAAATACAACAGTTAGTATTCTAAAAGCGATATTAAATGATTATAATGGTTCTCGAATCATATTAGTTGACCCTCACGGAGAATATGCAACCGCATTTCCTAATGCAAAAATATTTAAAATAAATGATACTGATAATCCTTTGGTTATCCCTTTTTGGTTAATGAATTTTGATGAGTTGGCATTTTTTCTTGTAGGTGCAAAACCAACAGATGACCAAAAACCTGAATATCGTTTATTCAGAGCAATGATAGAAAAGTTAAAGAAAGAAAATCATAATAAATTAAATGCAGGTAGTGTTGATGAAAATTTGATAACAGCCGATTCGCCTATTCCATTTAATGTGCGAAAAGTATGGTATGAAATGAATTGGTGGTTAAATGCTACTTTTTCAAAAAGCCCACCAAACGAACAAACTAAGGGAACAGCAAAGGAGACAAAATCAGGTAATTTTGAAAGTTTAGAAATGGCAGAGTTTGAACCTTATGCTATGACAAATCAAGAACCTTTTAAGTCAAAACATCAATCTTATTATTCTTATGAAAAGAAAATTATTTCACGAATAAAAGATTCGAGATTTGACTTCCTTTTTAATCCAGGAGATTATAAAGATGAAACTTCCACCAAAGACTTGAATAATCTTTTGAATGAATGGATTGGAAACAATGAAAAGTTAACAATTTTAGATTTAAGTGGAGTTCCATTTGAAGTCTTGGATATAACTATTGGCTTAATTACAAGATTTATTTACGACAGTATGTTTTGGGGAAGATTTGAAGAATATACAGGAAAAAACAGACCGTTGTTACTTGCTTATGAAGAAGCACATACATATTTAAATAAAAATGACAATAACAGTTATTCAAGGAAAGCAGTAGAACGAATATTCAAAGAGGGTCGAAAATTTGGAGTTGGCGCAATGGTTATTACTCAAAGACCGTCTGAAATATCAGAGACAATTTTAGCACAAGTCGGAACTTTGATTGCTTTAAGGTTAACCAATTCAAGTGACCAAGGAATTGTTAAATCCACAGCACCTGACAACCTGAATAGTCTGATAGATTTATTACCATCTTTAAGAATTGGAGAAGC
>CAZHYX010000200.1:0-1619 GCA_964536675.1 uncultured Flavobacteriaceae bacterium | reverse complement strand
AGGTGAATCTATAAAAATTCCTTCAAGAGTTAGATTAAAATTAAATAACCCAAGACCATCAAGTGAAGATCCGAAACTTGTAGAAGAATGGAGTAAAACCTTTGAACAAAATGAAGAGAATTATAAATCAGTAGTAAAGAAAATAAGAGAACAAAAAATATAGTATTATGGACAGAAAATATATTGAATCATCAATGATTAGAAGTATCGGATTTGATTCCGAAAGTTCAACTTTAGAAATCGAATTTAATAGTGGTGCAATTTGGCAGTATTCTGATTTTCCAGAATCTGAATGGTATTTATTTGAGAGTGCTGAATCTCAAGGTAAATTTTTTAATAGCAATATAAAAGACCAATACTCTGAATATCGAGTTGGATAAATAAAAAGGTGTGCCCATAACAAAGGTAATCGTTGCACAAGACATTAAATTTCCTTAGAGAGCATCACTTTAAGCTCTGTCTGAGAGAAGTATCAACTTTGTAGTACCGAAAAAGGTTTATTTTTTGATTGCATAAAACAGCTTATTTTACTTAATAACCGTTGAATTTGATGATTTATAATAGAGGCTAGTGATGCTGCATCACTAGTGACAACTTTACTACTAAATTTTAGGTATTTTTTCAGGTTATAGGCAATAGCAGCCATATGCATGACTTTATTTGCTTGTTTAATCCCAATCGTGTTGATTTTTCTGAGCCCCATAAATTGAGTTAAGGTTCCAAAAACAGGCTCTACTGTACTCTGGCGTTTGGATTTCATATACCTGCCTTGTTTAGAGTTTACACGTTTGTTATTCCGTTCATATTCTTCTCGGTAATAGGTCACTGAAAACTTCTTCTCTTGAGCTGTTTTACCTAAACACTGGTTTTTAACGGGACAGTACTTACATATCGTTGATGATATCCTATATTCTTTCTTCTTTGTACCAGTTCTATAATCTCTAAATACTTTTTTAAAAGGAACTATATTACCTTGGGGACACAAATAATAATCTTCTTCTTTTTTATATATAAATCCTTCTGGTCCGCCTTTATATGTACCATGGGGTGGTATATAACTTGTTAGGTTTTGTTTTTCTAAAAATGCATAGTTCTCTCCATCACTATAACCGGTATCTGCTACTATATTTTGCCAGTTAAACCCTTGCTTGTGTAAACGCTTTTTTAGTCTCGGTACAATATCTTGTAAGTATTGACTGTCTTTCTTATCTGCATGGTAAGCCTTGATATCTGTAATTACATGGTGTCCTGTGTCTACACTTAACTGACTCATATAATTTAACTTTCTTGCTTTACCGGGTTTTACACTGATACGTGCATCTGGGTCGGTAGGACTGTAATGGGTTTTGTTACTTGTGTATTTAGAGCCTTTATTACCTGCTCCTGGGCGTTGATCTTGGTCTTTACTCCATTTCTTATTCCTACTCTTTATCGATTGTAATTCACTTGGTTTAGCTGAAATGGTTTGTTGTTCTTTGCTCGCTTTATTCTCTTTTGATTTACGTATTGACTTTTGTTTATCAATTGCACTAATATGACGGAGCTTATATAAGTAATCTTCTAGTTCTTGTTCGGGTACTTTTAACTCTAATGTATCCATTGAAGCATTCGCTTTTATG
>CAZHYX010000199.1:0-6159 GCA_964536675.1 uncultured Flavobacteriaceae bacterium | reverse complement strand
AGTTGATTTTTGTTGGCAAAAACTCATTGTTGAGCTTAAAATTAGAAGCAGAAGGGTTTTTTTCATGTTTGATTAGTTTATATTTTAGAATAATAATTAAATTTAGTCTTTAGTCTTTAGTCTTTAGTCTTTAGTCTTTAGTCTTTAGTCTTTAGTCTTTAGTCTTTAGTCTTTAGTCTTTAGTCTTTAGTCTTTAGTCTTTAGTCTTTAGTCTTTGTTCAAATTCAAAACCGATTATCACCATCGAGAATATCACCAAGACCTCCTAAAAGACTTCCTTCTCCTTTACTTTTTCCTCCAGTTCTTGGTAGAGAAGCAATAATTCTACCTGCTAATCTACTAAATGGTAGTGATTGTACATATATAGTTCCTGGTCCTTGAAGTGTAGCAAAAAATAATCCTTCACCACCAAATACAGTATTTTTTATACCGCCAACAAATTCAATATCGTAATTTACAGTTTGGCTGAAACCTACAATACAACCAGTATCCACTTTTAGTGTTTCACCGGTTTGTAATTCTTTTTTAGCTACGGTACCACCCGCATGCATAAATGCCAGTCCGTCACCTTCTAATTTTTGCATGATAAAACCTTCACCACCAAATAAGCCTCTTCCTAATTTTTTAGAAAACTCAATACCTATTGAAACACCTTTAGCAGCACATAAAAAAGCATCTTTTTGACAGACAAATTTTCCGTTAAAATTAGTAAGGTCAATTGGGATTATTTTTCCCGGATACGGTGAAGCAAAAGATATTTTCTTTTTATCTTGACTATTATTTAAAAAAGCGGTCATAAATAGGCTTTCACCAGTCAATAACCGTTTTCCAGCTGAGAAAAGTTTCCCTAAAACACTTTTTGTTTGCCCTGAGCCATCGCCAAAAATGGTATCCATTTTTATGCCACTATCCATCATCATAAAACTACCAGCTTCGGCTACAACGCTTTCTTGAGAGTCTAATTCAATTTCAACAAATTGCATTTCTTCTCCGTAAATTTTATAATCTATTTCGTGTGCGGTCATTATAATTTAAGTTTAATTGTTTAATTGTTTATTTGTTGAGTTGATTTATGTTTTGTTACATACATGAAACGATAATTCAAAAAATCATAACTCAGAATTCTGAACTCGTCACTATTTTTTTGCTTTTAATCCCCAAGTATATTCAAATTTTGAAACTGAATCACCTTGTTCATCAAAACCTTCAGCGGTCATAGTTATTGTTTCACCTTCACCTGTAGCAATCGTTTTATCTATTGCAGCTTTCACTGCTTCACCATCTTTACATATAAAATTGATTCTACCCACAGCCTTTTTTGTAAACGTACCTTGTTGATGAGTAACTAACATTGAAATTTTTTTACCGCTTTTGGCTATTTGTTTCATTACTAATACTCCAGTAGCTAGTTCAGATGTCATACCTTGAGTTGCCCAATACAACGATTTAAACGGGTTCTGATTTATCCATTTATGTTTTACCGTTGCTACAGCTTCTTTATCGTTAATTGATTTAACTCTTACACCCGAAAAATAAGCCGAAGGAAGCTTAAATAACAAAAACTTATTTAAGTTTTTGATAGAAAATTTTGACATATAAAATATATTTTGCCACAAGTTAATGAAAATTATTAAATATTAATACTTGAACTAAATATTTTGTTAAAGCCTATCATTATTGATATAAATGCTATTATAATGTCTATGTTGAGTCTGAATTTAGCTCAATTTAAATGTTAAATAAATGTTAAATAAATGTTAAAGTATAGTACTTTGTATTGCATAGTATTAGTTTTTATATATATATTTGCATAGTCAAGTACTATAAAATTAAAATTATGCTAACTCAAAACGAAAAGAACACTTCATTTTTAATTCACTTATCTGCTTTTTTAAGCTTTGTTTTTCCTTTTGGCAGTATATTAGGTCCGCTCATTATGTGGTCGGTCAATAAAGACAAAAGTGTTTATTTAGATGATAATGGTAAAGAAGCTGTAAATTTTAATTTAAGTTATACGCTATATCTTTTTATATTAGGTATGATTGCATTTCCATTTGCTTTTGGCTCTTTTTTCAATCATGTAAGACATATTGATGACTTTAATAACCTAAATTTCCATTTTGATTTTGATTACCTTTTTGGGTTTTTGAGTATCGCCTCTGTAATTTCGGTTATTACTATACTAAAGTTTGTGCTTGTAATTATAGCAGCAATAAAAGCCAGTAGAGGAGAAGTATATAAATATCCAATGACAATAAATTTTGTAAAATAAACAACAAACCATAAACTATAAATGATGATAGCTATACTAACAACAATACTGATTTATATTGTGAATATAATTGTAGCAATAATTAGTTAATAAATAATAAAAATGAAGATAGAAAACACAAAAGCGCAGATGCGAAAAGGAGTGTTAGAGTTTTGTATACTCTCCATTTTACAACACGGAGATGCATATACTAATGAAATTCTTTCAAATCTTAAAGATGCAAAGTTACTTGTGGTTGAGGGTACTATTTATCCTTTATTAACACGGTTAAAGAATGCAGGTTTATTAAGCTATCGTTGGGAAGAATCAACATCCGGTCCACCGAGAAAATATTATGCATTAACCGAAACAGGAAAATTATTTTTAAAAGAATTAAATACAACTTGGGCAGACCTTGTAAAATCTGTCAATGCAGTAACTAGCAAAAAACCAACAAAAAAATGAACAAGACAATAAATATTAATTTAGGAGGAATCTTTTTTCATATTGATGAAATTGCTTATCAAAAAATGAAAAGATATTTAGATGCTATTCGCCGTTCTTTAAGTGATGACCCTCAAGGTAGAGATGAAATAATTACTGATATAGAATTGCGTATAGGCGAATTACTTTCTGAGCGTATTAAAGATGCACGTCAAGTAGTAAGTGAGTCTGATATAGATGAAATCATCGCTATCATGGGACAACCAGAAGATTATATGGTTGATGAAGAATTATTTACTGATGATTCAGGTAAGAATTATAGTAAAAAATCATCACATAAGAAATTATATAGAGATGGTGAGGATAAATTTTTAGGTGGCGTATCATCTGGTATTGCACACTATTTTGATGTGGATGTAATTTGGATTAGAATTGCTTGGTTAGTTGCTGCTTTTGGTGTTGGATTTGGCTTTATTGCCTATCCTATATTATGGATTTTGTTACCTGAAGCAAATACGACTGCCGAGAAATTACAAATGGAAGGTGAGCCAGTAAACATTTCTAATATTGAAAAAAAAATTAGAGCTGAGTTTGAAGATGTATCTGAAAGAGTTAAAGGAGCAGCTAATGATGTTACGGATGCAGTAAAAGAAGGTTATGATAATGTTTCAGATTCATTAAAAAAAAAACACCTAAGAAGGAAAGATAGTAAATCCAGATCTGGTTTACAGGACATTATTGATGTCATCGGTAAAATAATAGTAACCATTTTTATGGTGATAGGTAAGTTTATTGGCGTACTGTTAATTATAATATCTGTAACAACTTTAATAGGATTGATTATAAGTTTATTTACAGCAGGAGCGGTTGATTTTATGGGTGCTGACTATCTATTTGATGGAGATTTTCAGATTATGAACATAACTGATACTCCTATTTGGATTATCTCATTATTAATATTGATTTTAGTGGGAATACCCTTTTTGATGCTCTTCGTTTTAGGGTTATTTGTTCTATCAAGTAAATCTAAAATTATGAGTAGAACCGCCAAATTTGCATTGCTCGGAATTTGGATAATAGCCTTATTAACAGCTATTTTTATAGGAGTTCGACAAGGTGCAGAATTTGCCAGAGAAGGATCGGTTATAGAAAGAAAAGATATTCTAATTATACCATCAGATACTTTAACTATTAAAATAATAGATGATGAATTACTATCAAATCACAATTATTTAAGACGCCATTCAAGCTTTAAAAAAGTGTTAGATGCGAATGATATTGCAAAATTATATTCTAATGATTTAAGAATAAATATTCAATCATCTGATAGTACAGACGCCTATGTAAAAATAAAGAAAGAAGCTAATGGTAGAACCCGATTGGTTGCCAGAGAAAATGCTAAGAGAATAGAATATGACTTTGAAAAATCAGGTAATATTATATCATTTGATGGCTACTTTTTAACTGATACTAAAACAGCATTTAGAAATCAGGAAGTAAGGCTAACCTTGTATATACCTAAAGGTCAAATTATATATCTTGATGAGTCAACTAGAACATTTTTAGACTATAGAATAAAAACTGTTCAAGATATATATAGAGGTGATATGGGTAAGCATTATTTTAAAATGACCAATGATGGTCTAGATTGTTTAGATTGTAAAGATTCTGATTTTTGGAAAACTGATGCCAAAGAAGAAAAAGGAGTCAAGGTAAATATTGATAAAGATGGGTTAAAAGTGAAAATAAGCGATAATCATGATACAAATAGTGTTAATGTTAATATAGATAAGAACGGATTTCAAATGAAAATTAATGATGATGGTGAGAAAGCTGAAATTAAAATTGATTCTAGCGGACTCAGAATTAAATAAGATATGAAAACATTTTTTAAGATTAGTAGAGCGCTTTTTTTAATTCTAGTACTATCAGTTTCTAATGTAAGAGCTCAGGTTGAAAAATCATCAGAGCTTTTTAAAATTTTAAAAAATAATGATAGTTTAATTTTTGATTCAAGTTTTAACACTTGTAACTTAAAAATTTTGGCACAATTAATAAATGAAGATTTTGAATTTTATCATGATAAATCAGGATTGTTAGAAGGAAAGAAATCTTTTATTGATAATACGAAAAATGGTTTGTGTAAATCACCACATAAACTCCGTAGAGAATTATTAAAAGAAACGTTAGAAGTGTTCCCGTTAATGAAAAATGATGGAAATATTTACGGTGCTATCCAAAAAGGAAGACATCGATTTTATGAAAATGAGAAAAGAACAAGTATAGCTTATTTTACGCATTTATGGATTCTTAAAGACGATAAATGGTTATTAAAAAGAGTGCTCAGTTATGATCATAAGAGTGAATGAAAAGCTATAAGAGAAACCAAGTCAACAAACAATTCGTCATAGTATTATGACACTTGAGTAAAATAGATTATTAAATAAGCACTATTTCAATGAAATTTGAATGATAATTTAAATAATAAGAATAATGAAAACACTACTAAAACTTTCAGCAGTATTACTCCTTCTAGTAACAACAACTTCTTGTTTTTTTGATGGCGTAAAAGGAAACCGTAACGTTGTAACCCAACAACGTAATATTTCATCAGATTTTAATGCTATTAATGTGAGTCAAGGCATAGATGTTCATTTAACTATAGGTAATGATGTGTCATTATCTATAGAAGCAGATGAAAATTTGCACGAACTCATTTTAACCGAAGTTAAGGATGATGTTTTACATATTTATACAGATAAAAATATTTGGAGTGCTAAAAGAAGAAAAGTATTTGTAACTGCGAAATCAATCAATGAAATAGTTGCTACAAGCGGTTCAGAAGTCAGGTCTGAAAACACGCTTACAGCTGAAGATTTTAAAATCAGGGTTACTAGTGGGGCAGAAGTTAGGCTAGTATTGAATGTAACAGATTTAACATGTAGTACTACCAGTGGTGCAGATGCCAGATTAAAAGGAAAAGCTGAAAATTTCATTGCAAAATCTACGAGCGGAAGTACTATAAAGGCACAAGATTTAGAAACAGAAGTCTGTATTGCCAAAGTAACTAGTGGCGCTGATATATATGTTAATGTTACTAGTAGTTTAAATGCTAAAGCTACCAGTGGTGGCGATATAAAATATGTGGGAAACCCTAAAAAAGTTCAAGAAAATAGTTCTTCTTCAGGAAGTATTCGCAATAAACAGAATAGCTAAATTATTTTGTTATTAAAAGGAAATTGTTTTTCCATTTTTTTGTTGAAAGAGGCTGTTCATAAAATAAACGGCCTCTTTTGTTTAATCTTAATATTCCCCGATGCAAGCATCGGGTTCTTTATTTACCTCTCCTTTGGAGAGGTCGGAGCTGTTTTTTTAGTTCCGGGTGAGGAACAACTAACTTTTCAGAGCTGCTAAATAACGCTCAGCATCTAGCGCTGCCATACAACCCGTTCCGGCAGCAGTAA
>CAZHYX010000198.1:0-6231 GCA_964536675.1 uncultured Flavobacteriaceae bacterium | reverse complement strand
GGAACGGGAATTGTTTTTTGAGCCGACCGGAGCGTGGCAAATCCTTTCAAAATCAACTCTTAGTGCCCGCAGGGCGCTTGCCGAGGCGCGAAGTGCCGAGGCAAACAACCCACAACATACAACTTGGCTCCGCATCGTGAACAATGTTAGAACCATAATTCAGCAACAAAATGAGTATATTTACATTCCAAATTTAAGTCCTCAAGCTTAAAATCATTATATCAGATTTTACCCCACCCCGCTACTCACTATTTCTTAGATGGGGGGTGGGTAGGTAAAGTCGCAAAATTTTAAAAGATTATATTATAGCTACTCTACACACTTTTAAAGTTTAAATAAATAAAAATTGCCCAGTGGTGGGCTTTTTTGTTTGAAAATGCCTATTTTGAGAGACATTATTGATTCCATTCTAAGTCATATATTCGCCAATCCAAGTCATCTATTTGTCCCTCCAAATCACTTGTTCGAGATTCTAAATCGTCAATTCTCCATTCTAAGTCGCTGATTTGAGATTCTAAATCGTCAATTCTCCATTCTAAATCGTAAATCATACTCTCTAAATCAGAATAATCGTAGCCAGATATTTCTGGTAGTCTAATGATTTCTTTTGTTTCTCTATTCACTAAACTAATATACAAAAAGGAAATAACAAATCCAGCAATAATCACTGCTAAAAATGGTTTTATTATTTTCTTAATTTTTTCTTTCATAGGTTTATTTCATTTTCATTTGTCATATTTATTTTGGCAATATGTAAATAATAATATGCCAAAAGAATCCATGCAGGAATAACGCTAAAAGTAAGAGGGCTTTGGTACCAAGAACCACTGAGTATGGAAAGAAATAAGAATATAACTATTACAGAAAGTAAAATCCCCTCTATTATTTTTGTTCCTCGATATGGTTCGCCAAGCACCCTTTTCTTCCCTAGAAAATACAAGGTTGTGCCAATCAACACTATTCCTGCTGTCAAAAAACTCAATTCTGCGTCTCGTATATCGCCATCTTCTAGATTGCTTAACCCCGCAAAAAAAGCAACTACGACAAACGCTATTGCCCATTTTGTTCCGGTAAATTTTTTGGTAAGTCTAAGTTTCATATTTTCAAACATACATTCAACAAAACAAATGCATATAAATTTTCCTTTTTTTGCAACCTTTAATTATTTTTTATTGCCTGGTATTGATAATCCAATTTTTTACTGCTTGACTTCGAACGAATTTATAAACTTGTTGTATGTGTCCTCGTCAAAGCCACCTTTGTTGTAGTATTGAACTATGTATTTTCTATCGCCGTTAATTACTACGATACCTCTGCTCCAAAAATTCGTAGTTTTTCCACTTAAAATATATCGGACCGCAGGGAGGCCATTCAAAGTAAACATCTCATGGCTTTCTAACTCATTATCTGAATGGCTTTTTACCATGCCGTCCAAAGTATCTAACAGGGCGGTTTCAGCATCGTTAATAACAAGTGATGGTGGTATATCAGCAACACTAATCGTAAACAGAAATTTGCCTTCAATATCTACGGTATAGATTTTAGCAACTATCTTCTCGTTATTATTGACTGGTATGGTGTAAGATTCTACCTTAGGGGTAGCGGGCAACAAAACGCTGAAACTACCGTCAGGCGAATTGTATATTGACCATTCAAGTATTGTGGAAGGTTCTATGTTTAGATCCCTTTCCATAGCGGAAGGAAAAACTACATAGAGGATCAATGTTCCAATTATTCCAACTCCGATTAGAAGCGGAAGTTTTAGTAACCTATCTTTTAGTGTGCTTTGTTGATTTTGTTCCATATATTTTGGAATGAATAAAAATTGAATTATTTTTGGAAGATAAGCGTTAGCCTAAAAAACATATATTTCAGCTAACGTTCAAGAGTATGCGAAGTTTTTTGTGTAGTGATAGCGGAACAAAAAATTTGGGTGAAGGAATTTTTACTCTTTATTAATATTATAAAGAAAAATTTCTGAATCGCATACTCTTTGTTAAGCGATGTTATTTTGTATTTTAATGTTTTAACAGATGAGTGGCAATACGAGCAGCAATAGTATAAGTAATCGCTCCAAAAATAAACGATCCAATAAAATGACACAATGCTATGAACCACCCAAATAGTATGAAAGATAAAATTAAGAGGATTAACCAAATTACACCAAGAACAGCGTCCACGTGACGTTTCAACTTGCCCCGCAAAAAACCATTAAACATTATTAGGAATGTAACAAGGGCAAGGGCAATTACGATTACCCACCACCAAATATTGTTAAACATAGATTTATAGTTACTAATTTAATACAAAATAATTTCGCTTAACTGGTTATTATCCGAAATATTTTCTTAAACCTCATATACTTTGTTGTGTGATGTATTATATATAACGTTTAGTATATACGATGTTTTGCGGAGCGCAGTGGAGCAAAATATGGGAGAGCGAAGTGCAACGAGTGAACCGCATATGCTGTGTTAGCTGATATATGTGCTTTTCTTATTTTAATAAATTGATTACTAGTAATATTAATAAAGACAAAAGTGATATCATCCAAAGGAAGTTAATAAAGTTTGTAAGAGTGTCCCATGGAAATTTGGTCATAGGAATTTTTTGTTTGGCAAGATTTATACCATGTAAAAGGTGTAATCCAATTGTTATTGGCGTAAAAAATATACTACTCCAAAGAGCAAGAATAATTCCAATAATAATTCCCCAACTCCATCCAAATATTATAATAGCTACTCCCAAAATCAATAATGCTTGTAATTTTATCAGCAAAAAAAAAGACATAGGATAACGATGTTGCCCAGTCCCGAATAGTGGGAGTAGGTATGCATGGCAGGATAGTGAGAATAAGCTATTAATAATGAGACTAATCTCCAAAAAAGACATATTTTTATTATATTTAGATTATAAAGAAAAACATATATTGCAGCTAATTGATTATTTATTCTGGCTAGAAACATAAAGCTCCCCGCCAGCGATAGCTTTCGCTACCCATACCCCTTTCGGAATATGACCGGTGAAGGTGCTCTGAACGAGGAGCTTTCTATCCTTCACCGGTTTTTTGTGCCATATCTTATTAGGACTTAGGCTATTAAATTTTCTTAATTAAAGATTAACATAATTTGATAAAATTTGGAAGTAAACAATCTTAACCCCCGAAAGTCCTTGAAAAATAGCCGAAAATGGAGTAAAATGAAATAAATTATAATGAAAATTAATATGAAATTATGTTCAATATAGATAATTTCTCAATAGAAAATTTAGACAAAATCCAAAAAATATTAAAAATTGTATTAAATGAATTAGAAATTCAGGGAATAAACAGATTGATTTTTACTAAAATTCCGCTGGTAAAATTTGAAAAAGAAGGACTTATTTATAACGATGCAGAAACAATTCTTAATAGAATAGGTCGTGATGAAAATAATATTTTCCAAGTCATTAACAAAGATTTGAAACAAAAATTATTAGAGTTAGAATCAGAAAATAAGAAAATTTCAGTGCAGCTACTACCAGAATACCTAAAAAAGACCGATAAAGAATGGTTATTAAAACTATATAATTTCTCTTCTGAAGATGATTTACATAATTATCTTTTCTTACAAATAAAAAAGCTTAATACCCTCGATAGATTAAAAGAAATTAAAAAAGTTATTGATAAAAAACTTAAAAAAATAGCTAAAACCCGTGTTGAAGAAACAAGAAGACAATTTGAGGAAGGAATTGAAAAAGAAGGGGAAAAAGATGAACAAAAACCGATACCAATCCAAATCGTTAACAGCAAAATGGAAATGGAGGTAGAAGGATTGCAAAATGGATTAAAAGCAATTGCCCAAACCAAAAAAGAAGAAAGAAAAAATAAATTTCCTTATAAATTACCCGCAGGAACAAAATGGGAAAATTTTATTATTAAGTTTGAAGATGATGAAAATGTTTTTATTCAAGTAAAACAACTCAAACATAATACCGACTACAAAGAAATGGGAATGGTTGGGCGAGGCAAAAATCCTAATCCAAGCGAAGCGTGGACATTTCTGAAAGTGTTGGCGAAAGTCAATGGTGAGTTGACAATAAAAGATGCTGAAGCGAGAGATAAATATAAAAAACAAAAAGAATTGTTAGCAAAAGCACTTCAAAACTACTTCTCGCTTGATTACGACCCCTTTTACCCTTATCACTCGTCAACAGAAAAAAGAGGAAACTCTTATAAAATTAAAACTACTCTAATACCGCCGCCAAACAAAAAAGAAAAATCTGATACTAATAAAGATGACAACGACAATTTAGGAATAAAAGAATACTTAAATGAACAAACTCCGCAAATCTATGAAGACCAGTAGCGAAATTAACTTTTAGCGGATAACAAATCTCACACCAAAAACTTCTCACAAAATGGGGAGTTTTTTGTTTTTCTGCGACGAAGCGTGAAATTCGCCATCTATAAGTAGAAGGTCGCAAAAACAAATTAACCTTAATCAAAAATTACTATGACCAAAAAATTAAATGAGGGTCAGGCAGAGGAATATCAATATATTCCCCTTGATGACCACACAAATTATTTCTACACCTTTGATTTGGGTTGTTCAGCCGCATTGATAAGTGCGGGTTTTGAGCTTGTCTCATTGGACAAAGCTAACCCACGCAAAGTCCAGTTTATCTTTCGCCGAGAAATCGGCATTAAAAAGGTCGTGGATGACTACTGGGCAGACAGATTAGAAGTTAAAGCACGGACATTCTTTGACAATGTAAAAATGTTAAAGAACCGTATTTACTCGGAATAAACCTATGTTGTCGGACGAGCAAATAACTAAATATCAAACGCTTTATAAAAACCGCTTTGACAGAGAAATCAGTCGAGAGGAAGCGTATGAGCAGGGTATTTCGCTCATCCGACTTGTTGAGTTGATTTACAAACCGATGACAGAAAACGAATACAAACAACTGCAAAAACGACGTGAGGAAACTTAACACTAAAAATATGAAAAATAATTTGATGAAGGAAGAAAAAATTATTGCAAACTTAAAACATTGCCCACATTTTGAAAAATGTTCTCAAAACTTTTGTCCTTTGGATTTAGATCTTCATTTAAGAAGTGGCGGCGAAGGAGATAAGTGCCGCTGGATGCGTGAGCCGAAAGAGAAAAAGATAGGAAATAAGGAATTTATATCAGGGGGCAGCATTATGCCAGATGCCTTGTTGAATTTCGTGCCTGAGAGCAATCTAAAGCGGCTTAATGGGTCGTCCCAGGCACGATGGAGGGAATTAAAAATCTAACAAAACCTAACATTAAAATTATGCAAGAATTACAAACTATTACAATTAAAGAATATCTAACCCGCAAAGGCATTACCTTTAAAGAGCAAAACGGAGAGCTGATAACTCGTTGTTTATTTAACAACTGCGATGATGACAGCAGAAGTAATGAAGCACATCTTTATTTTGACGCTGAAACTGGACAATATGACTGCAAAAAATGCGGAGAAAAGGGCAACATTATTACACTTGCCAAACATCTCGGCGACAGCATAAATGACATTGCCTTAAATCCACGAAAACACAGAAAAAGTATCCGAAAATATCCGAAATTTGACCGTGTTTTAGTAGAAGCCTGCCATCAAGCCATTCCAGACCGTATTCACCAGTATTTGAACCACAGGGGCATTACAGACGCAATTATAAGCGATTATAAGCTCGGCTGGGGCAAGTTTTACGGCAAATGGTGGATTACTATTCCCATTAAAGATATCGATGGAAATTTTGTGTTTTTTAAACTAAGACAAGACCCTAATGAGGGTAACGAAAAGATAACTTATCCCAGAGGAATTGAAGCTCAAATTTACGGCTGGAAGACGCTCAAAACCACCACTGATAAAATCATAATCTGCGAAGGTGAATTTGATAGATTGATTTTATTATCAAAAAAAATACCAGCTATTACCTCTACGCACGGAGCAATGACTTTTAAGAAAGAGTGGATAGAAAAAGTCAGCAAATGTAAGAAAATCTATGTGTGTTTTGATAACGACGAGGCGGGCAAAAAAGGAGCTGAAAGAGTGGTAAAGATGTTGGAAAATGAAGGCAATAATAAAACTTATATTATCAGCCTACCAGAGGAAATTGGTGAAAGCGGAGATATTACTGATTATCTTATAAAACTCAGAGGCAACTTTGATGATTTGTTTAATAAATACGCAAAAGAATATCCAGAAAAAATTGACACTTCG
>CAZHYX010000197.1:0-6301 GCA_964536675.1 uncultured Flavobacteriaceae bacterium | reverse complement strand
TGCCTCATCTAAGCAAAAAATAATTCAATTTATTAATGACAAATTTTATAATTAAGTTGGTATAACATCATTCCCAAAGCATGAAAGAAGAAATTAAACTCAACGATTTAAAACCTGAGCATTATTTGGTGCTTGCAGTAGAGGCAGTATTTGATTTAGATTGGCATGTAGATACTATAACAGAAACAAGCTTAATCGCTTACACTAAACTATCAATTGTTTCTTGGGGAGAAATGTTTAGTCTAAATATAAACAATGATACTGCAATCATTAACAGTTCGTGTATAAAATGGCAATTCTATGATTTTGGAAAAAATAAAAGAAATATAACAAAGTTTTTAGCTAGACACAGAGAGGTTAAGAAAAAGCTAAAAAAAGAAGAAATAGAGGCTATTTGGAAAGATTTAAAAAAAGAAATTGCATCAGTCAAATAGGTAGTATTTCATAAGTTTGTAAGTTCAAAAAACAAAAAAAATTAAGGAGTAATCTTTATAATCTAAAAAATATACTTCCAAAATTTTTAGTAGAACAAATACTGCCATCTTCACCAGGTAAATGTGCACTTTTATATAGTAGAATTAAATGAGATTATATTTATATCAGGATAATTCGTTCCTAAAATGCCTCAAAAATTTTGTTTAAAACTAATAAGCTATGCAATGGTTAGAAAGACTACAACCCCCAAAGTTTTTTCGCTATATGTTTTATAGAATATATAGGCATGATAAAGACACTCCATTTGTTTCTACACCTATAGCTACTTTATAATAAAGTTCAACTACTTAAAATTAGTTATCAAATTTAGTTTTGTAAGTTTGTATTTTCATTCATTCTAAATAACCATAATGTTCAACGTAGAAAAAATCCGTGAAGATTTCCCTATCCTTTCCCGCAAAGTTAACGGAAAACCTTTGGTCTATTTTGATAATGCTGCCACTTCACAAACTCCTCAAATAGTAATTGACGCTATTGTAGACTATTATTCTGGCTACAATGCTAACATTCATCGTGGTGTGCATACATTGAGTCAAGAAGCGACTGATGCTTATGAACAAGCGCGTAAAAAGATTCAAAATCATTTCAATGCTAAAAAGGAGCATGAAATTATTTTTACCTCGGGTACAACGCATAGTATTAATATGGTCGCTACCGGATTTACATCCTTCATAAAAAAAGGAGATGAAATTATTGTTTCAGCCTTAGAACACCATTCAAATATTGTGCCTTGGCAGATGCTTTGTGAACGAACAGGTGCTATATTAAAAGTAATTCCTATCAATGAAGAAGGAGAATTATTGATTGATGAATACGACAAATTACTTTCCGAAAAGACAAAGTTGGTCTTTGTAAATCATATTTCAAATGCATTGGGCACTATCAATCCTATTAAAGAAATTATAAAAAAAGCCCATAAAGTAGGTGCAGCCGTTTTAATTGATGGCGCCCAGGCTTGTCCGCATATAAAACCCGATGTACAAGCATTAGATGTAGATTTTTATGTTGCTTCTGCTCATAAAATATGTGGACCAACAGGAGTTGGTATCCTTTACGGGAAAGAGGAATGGTTAAATAAACTTCCACCCTATCAAGGTGGTGGTGAAATGGTTAAAGAAGTAACATTTGAAAAAGCTACCTATGCAGACCTACCTCATAAATTTGAAGCTGGCACGCCAAATATCTGTGGTGGAATTGCTTTTGGAGTTGCGATTGATTATATGAATGCAATCGGATTTGAAAATATAGCAGCTTACGAAAAAGAGTTGTTAGATTTTGGTACCGAAAAATTATTAGCCATAGATGGATTGAGAATTTATGGTACATCAACAGAAAAAACTTCGGTCATTTCTTTTAATATTGAAGACATTCATCCATATGATATTGGTTCAATTATTGATAAATTAGGTATTGCTGTACGTACCGGTCATCATTGCGCACAACCTATTATGGATTTCTATAATATTCCCGGTACGATTCGTGCATCTTTTTCTTTTTATAATACTAAAGAAGAAATTACTAAATTAGCCGAAGCTTTACAACGAGCAAAAAATATGCTTATATAAAATTATAATTATGACCAAAATAATCCCTCTTTTAATGTTTTCCTTATTATTGAACTCTTGTAGCACAACTAAAACAATTTATGTGGCAGATTCTTTTGCCAACTGTAAAGGAGGTGAATCTGAAAAGTGTATACAAGTAAAAGAAGCTCAAGAAGATGATTGGACATTATTAAATAATACTATTGAAGGTTTTGACTATAAAGAAGGATCTATTTATAAAATTGAAGTAAAAACTACTAAAATTAAAAACTCATCATCAGATGGTACTACCTTAAAATACAAATTAGTTAAAGTAATTTATAAAGAAAAGAGTGAAATGCCTGAGGAAAAATTATCTTTTAATGGTAATTGGAAAGTTTCTAGTTTAATTGGATTAGATAACCTTAGTAAATCACCAACATTAAATATTGATCATATTAAGAAACAAATAAGTGGTAATGCGGGTTGTAATTCTTATGGTGTTGATTTTTCTATTGAAGGTAATCAAATTAAATTCGGAATACCGGTTGCAACTAAAATGATGTGTTCAAATATGAAAGTAGAAAAAACTTTTTTTAATTGTTTACAAAATACTTCGCAATATAAATTAGTTGATGGAAAACTTAAATTGTATTCAAAAGATGGTGAAGAACAAATGATTTGTACTAAAGTTGAATAGTAACAATAATTCTATGCCGTCTTTGCGAGGGAGGAACGACCGTAGCAGTCTCTTTATCAATTATGAGACCGTCACCATATAGAAAAACCTTTCGCCTTTAGTTTAATCTTGAGTACTTCTCCCGAATTCTTGGGACGCTCAGTATAGACTTATACCAACTTTAACATCATGATGTCGCATTGAAATTGTTTAATTTTCACAATATTTTCGTTAAAATAATTGACTATAACAAAGGCTATACTAAAATATTTTGCCTTAATCTTGCAAAAATTAATTCAATTCAATTATACGACATTATAAAATTAAATTGGTATTAGATGAATGGTTCATGGAGATATTTACATAGATTATTTTACTATCTTTCGACAAACTCAAAACAATCCCTTAGCTTTATTTTCAAACCCTTCATCAATTAGTAAATTTTCCTTTTGTGAAGCTTTTACAGCTAGTACATCACAACGTTCATTTTGAGGATGGTCATTATGACCTTTTATCCACTCAAAAGAAACAATATGTTTTCTGTATATTTTTAAAAATCGTTTCCAAAGATCTACATTTTTTTTATCCTTAAAACCTTTCCTTTCCCAATTGAAAACCCATTTTTTTTCAACTGAATCAACTACATATTTTGAGTCAGAAAAAACAGTTACATTAATCTTATCTGTTTTTAATTTTTCTAAGGCAACGATAACTGCCAAGAGTTCCATTCTATTATTGGTCGTTTTTCTATAGCCTTTAGAAAATTCCTTTTTATAGGGTTTACCAACCCACTCCATCACGATACCATACCCCCCTTTTCCGGGATTTCCACTACATGCTCCGTCTGTATAAATATGTACTTTCATTTTTTAATTCTAAATATTTTGTTCTCTCTTCTTTATTCTAATTTCTCAGTAAAATTTCTTCAATAACTTTTGGAAAATATTTCATTTCTAATTCATGTATTTTATTTGCAACATCTTCAGCCGTATCTCTTTTCACAACATTGACACTTTTTTGAAAAATGATTGCCCCTTCATCATAATTTTTATTTACATAATGAATGGTAATTCCCGTTTCGGTTTCTTTATTTGCTATTACGGCATTATGCACATGCATACCATACATTCCTTTTCCACCATATTTTGGTAATAATGCAGGATGGATATTTATTATTTTATTGGGGAAA
The DNA here is from genome assembly GCA_964536675.1 of uncultured Flavobacteriaceae bacterium. Lineage (GTDB taxonomy): Bacteria > Bacteroidota > Bacteroidia > Flavobacteriales > Flavobacteriaceae > Aureibaculum. The sequence continues at coordinate 2,415 of CAZHYX010000197.1, read as the reverse complement.
GCATCAATAATTTTTTGAGGCACTCGCCATAGAAATCCAGCAAGAATAATAAGATCTGCCTCCTTTTTTAGCAATTCTAAGATTGTGTTAGAGTCAAAAAAATCATCCCTTTTAAAGGATAAATTCTTAACACTCAATCTATTTGATTTCTTCAAAACTTTGGCATCCTTCTTGTTAGAAAGCACTTGAATAACAGTTGCTACTGTACTATTTTGAAAGTATTTTATAATGTTCTCGGCATTAGTGCCAGAACCTGATGCAAAAATCACAATACGTTTCATGAATTACCGTTTGATTGTTTTCAATTTGTGAAATTAATTAATGTTCATTTCACAAAAAAAAGGATTATTATTAACAATTACAGAGGTATTGATTACAATTTAAACATTTTTTATTAAATTAGACCTCATATTATTTGAGGTAAATAGATATTTTAATCGAAAGTTTTTTACTTTTGCCTCGATTTTAAATTTAAAAATTAGAAAATTATGTCAGACATTGCATCAAGAGTAAAGGCTATCATCGTTGACAAACTAGGCGTTGACGAAAATGAAGTAACTACAGAAGCTAACTTTACGAACGATTTAGGAGCAGATTCATTAGATACTGTTGAATTAATTATGGAATTTGAAAAAGAATTTGATATTCAAATACCAGATGATCAAGCAGAAAATATTGGAACTGTTGGTCAAGCAGTCAGCTATATAGAAGAAGCTAAAAGGTAATCTATAATAGATCCTTTTATTTAACACTACGAGCAGTATCATCACCTTGGTGATTTGCTCGTAGTTTTTATCATCTAATAACCAATTCTTTAATCTACATGGAATTAAAACGAGTAGTTGTAACCGGATTGGGTGCTTTAACACCTATAGGAAATACTGTTGATGCGTACTGGAAAGCATTAATTAACGGAGAAAGTGGTGCCGCACCAATTACCCATTTTGATGCAACTAATTTTAAAACTCGTTTTGCATGTGAAGTTAAAAACTTCGACCCCACTGAATTTTTACATAGAAAAGATGCGCGTAAAATGGATAAGTTTACGCAATACGCTATGGTTGCCTCTCAAGAAGCCATTGACGATTCAGGCTTAGATTTTGAAAAAGAAAATAGAGATAGAATAGGTGTTATTTGGGGCGCCGGAATTGGCGGATTAGAAACTTTTCAAAACGAAGTTTTAGAGTATGCCAAAGGTGATGGAACGCCAAGATTTAATCCGTTTTTTATCCCTAAGATGATTGCAGATATTGCTCCAGGGCAAATCTCAATTAAACACGGCCTTAGAGGTCCTAATTTTGCTACAGTTTCAGCATGCGCATCTTCGGCAAATTCATTGATAGATGCTTTTAATTATATTCGTTTAGGACAAGCTGATGTTTTTGTTTCTGGCGGTTCTGAAGCTGCAGTTACTATTGCAGGTATGGGTGGTTTTAACTCAATGCATGCACTCTCAACAAGAAACGATAACCCTCAAACAGCATCAAGACCTTTTGATAAAAATAGAGATGGTTTTGTATTAGGTGAGGGCGCCGGTGCGTTAATTTTAGAAGAGTATGAGCACGCAAAAGCGAGAGGAGCAAAAATATACGCTGAATTAATTGGTGGAGGCTTATCAGCCGATGCACATCATGTTACAGCACCACACCCCGAAGGTTTAGGAGCTATTAGCGTTATGAAAAATTGTTTGCGCGATGCTGGTATTGCACCTGAAGAAGTAGACACTATCAATATGCATGGTACTTCAACGCCATTAGGTGATATTGCAGAATCAAAAGCAATTAAAAAAGTTTTTGGAGAACATGCCTATAATATCAATATCAATTCAACTAAGTCTATGACCGGACATCTATTAGGTGCAGCAGGCGCTATTGAAGCTATCGCTTCCATTTTGGCAATAAAAAATGGTATAGTACCACCTACTATTAATCACTTTACTGATGATGAAGAAATAGATCCAAAACTAAATTTTACTTTTAACAAACCTCAAAAAAGAAATGTCAATATTGCGATGAGTAATACTTTCGGATTTGGAGGTCATAATGCTTGTGTATTATTTAAAAAAATGGATTCGTAATTCAATATATGAATTTTATTAAAAACATCTTAAAATCTCGCTCTAACAAAGACGAGATTTTTTTGGCTTCAATGCAAAAAGTTTGTGGGTTTAAACCAACAAGTTTAAAATATTATAAAAAGGCTTTTACACACAGTTCTGTAAAGAAAAGGTCAGCAGAAGGAAAGCCTTTAAACTACGAACGCCTAGAGTTTTTAGGTGATGCTTTATTAAGTTCTTTTATAGCAATATATCTTTTCAAAAAAATTTCATTAGGTACTGAAGGGTATTTAACACAAATGCGTTCTAAAATAGTAAGTAGAGAGCATTTAAACGAAATAGGAAAAGATTTAGCACTC
>CAZHYX010000196.1:0-6324 GCA_964536675.1 uncultured Flavobacteriaceae bacterium | reverse complement strand
CATTTTGTTAAACCTTACTTTTCAAAGATAAAATATTACTCAATGCCATTAACTAGGAAATAACCCTTTGGAGAGGGCTAGGGAGAGGATTTTTAAATCCCTTTTAGTATGATTTGCAGTAATGACTATTCTATTCATAGGGTTTTTATACGTAGGATATTTAAATCTCGTTATCACTATTTTGTGTTGTAATAAAGTCGTAAAAATAGTTGAATCATTACTATAAATTACCGGATAAACACTGTCAAATTTTAATGCTTTGTTTGGTCGTAACTCCGTAAATAAAAAATCTAAATTACTTCTTAGTTTTTGTTTTTGCTCGTTATATAACTCTTGTGCTTGCAAATAGGTTTCCAAATAGGCAGGATTTGCCCCTGATGAAGAAACAAAAACAGCTTCTTCCTTTAAATCATCAATAAATTGTTTGTCAGAAGCAATGATACCTCCAGATAAACTCAATGCTTTCCCCAATGAGGAAATCATAATTTTTCTATGTATTTTTTTAGTTGAAATAGAGTTAAATATTCCCTCTTCGTTTTCACCAACAATTCCCAAACTATGAGACTCATCCACTACCAGTGTAATGTTCTTTTTGGATGAAATTTGGTCTAGAAAACCGAAAGAAGTAGGTGTCACTTCTAAAGATAATATTGCATCTACAGTAATCACAACTTCTTCGATAGTGTCGTCTTGTAATTTTGGATGCAATTCGCCATCAACAAATAAAGGTAGGCTATGGTTTACTAAAATTGCCGGATGTGTTTTATGATAATGAAAAAATGTGTTTATCGTTTTAGATAAATACTCAGTTGTTAATTTTCCTGCCAAAGTTCCTGAGGAAACTGTAAGCGAAGCTTCTGAACCTATTTGCTCAGTAAATAACTGCTCTGCTTTTTCATAAACCGATAATTTTACATTGGCATTTCGAGAGCTTCCATAAAATGTTCCCCATTTTTTAATGTTTTGGATGATTAGTTTTTGGAATTCTGGAAAAGTCGCCATCCCTAAATAGGAAGTCCCTCCAAAATATAGGTATTCTTCTCCTTTTATGGCAATTGTTCTATCCGGAAAGCTTTCAACTGTCATTCTCTAATTATAAAATAATTTTCAGAATTGTTTTACTAAAAATCCTTCGACTGCGCTCAGGGAGACATCATAAATATAACCAAATGCGTATTTCATAGTCAAATTAAAAATAATTTTTTGCTTTTAATAAAATTTTAATATTATTCATCTATGGCTCCCTCTCCTTTGGAGAGGGTCGGGGTGAGGATAACCCCAGTACCATTCAATTCGCTATATTCAACAACTCCCTTTTTTAAGGTTATACCAGTGGCAATATCTTCAGCTAATAATATCGCACCATCCATATCAACATAATCTAATAAGGGTAATAAATGCGCAATTGCCGAAATTCCTACTGATGATTCCGTCATACAACCCACCATGGTTTTCATACCCAATTCTTTAGCTTGAATGAGCATTCTTCTTGCAGGTGTCAATCCTCCACATTTTACCAATTTTACATTCACGCCATGAAAATGATTGTGACATTTAGCAACATCATCTTCTACCTGACAACTTTCATCAGCAATAATAGGCAATACAGAATTTTGAAATACTTTTTTATGAGCCTCCCAATCATCAGCTTTTATAGGTTGTTCAATAAATTCTACACCCAGTTTTTGTAATTCAACTGCATTGCTAATCGTTTCATCAGCTGACCAACCGCAGTTGGCATCTACTCTAAAAACGGCATCGGTATGTTTACGGAGTTCTCTTATAATTTTAATATCTTCTTTTGTTCCTAACTTAATTTTATAAATTGGCCAAGGTAATTCTTGCATTTTAGCAATCATCTTCTCAATGGAGTCTATTCCAATTGTATAATCACTTAACGGATTATTACCAGTATTATAACCCCACAACTCATACAATTTTTTACCTTTTTTACGTGCATATAAATCGTTATAAGCCAAATCTAACCCACATAGGGCAAACATATTATCTTTTAAATGTCGATACATGTTGATCCAAAACACTTCAGGTGCTTCATCAGAGGTTAATTCAATTATAGATTGCAAAGCTTCTAAATCGGCTATCATTTTTGGGACTGTAATTCCGTAATACGGATTTGAAGTTGCCTCACCATAACCTGAAAATTCACCATCTTTTAGTTCAACGATTAATGTGGGTTGTGAATCATATGATTCTCTAGAAATAGCAAATGTATGTTTTAATTTAAGTTCAAAAGACCTTAGAATTAGTTGCATAAAATGAATTTTATTAAAAATTAAAGTTACTAAAAAAATAAAGTAATCACTATTAAATTATTTGAATTATTTTCATTGAATTATTTGTATTTTGCCATTTGAAATTTATCATTTAAAAAATTATGCCTTTAGTAACACCTCTTTCGCCAGACCATAGTCCGGAAACTAAACAATTAGCAGAATTCTTTAACGAAACACTGGGGTTTTGTCCAAATTCGGTATTAACCATGCAACACAGACCTGCAATCAGTAAAGCTTTTATCAATTTAAATAAAGCCGTTATGACAAATGAAGGTCGTGTAACTTCTGCCTTAAAAAGAATGATTGCATGGGTGAGCAGTAATGCAACTGGCTGTCGTTATTGTCAAGCACATGCTATTCGTGCAGCAGAACGTTATGGAGCTGAACAAGAGCAACTCGATAATATTTGGGAATATAGAACCCATCCTGCTTTTAATGAAGCTGAACGAGCAGCGTTGGATTTTTCATTGGTCGCTTCTCAAATTCCGAATAACGTTGATGAAAACATTAAAAAACGCTTGTATGAACATTGGAATGAAGGCGAGATTGTAGAAATGTTAGGTGTAATTTCTCTTTTCGGATATTTAAACCGTTGGAATGATTCTATGGGAACTTCCATTGAAGATGATGCTGTTGAAAGTGGTAAACAGTACTTAGGAAAACATGGGTGGGAAAAAGGGAAACATATGTAGAATTACGATTACTTCGATCAGCCTGTTGGCGGACAGGTTTACGGTTTTTGATTTAATTGTTCATGAATAAAAACGTTTTTAGTAAAAGTTGTTTTTTGAAATAACAAAAAATTCTACTTATTTGATATAGAAGATAAATAGAACTTGTTTTACTGCCAACTGAAAACTGTTTACTCAATACTTTATTTCTTCCCCTCTACAACAACAACAAACTCCCCTTTAGGAGCCTTATTCTCAAAATGAGCCAAGACCTCAGAAACTGTACCACGAACAGTTTCTTCATAGAGTTTTGTTAATTCACGAGAAACCGAAACTTGCCGTTCTTCACCAAAATATTCAGCAAATTGAGTCAATGTTTTGATTAGTTTATGAGGCGATTCGTAAAAAATCATTGTTCTTTCTTCTTCTGAAAGTAGCTTTAACCGCGTTTGTCGCCCTTTTTTTACGGGTAAAAAGCCTTCAAAAACAAATTTATCATTTGGTAATCCGCTATTGACCAAAGCGGGTACAAAAGCAGTAGCGCCCGGTAAACATTCTACTTCAATATTATTTTGAATACAAGCTCGGGTCAGTAAAAATCCTGGATCTGAAATCGCAGGTGTGCCTGCATCTGAAATTAAGGCAATGGTTTCGCCTGATTTTAATCGATTAACAATTCGGTCAACCATTTTATGTTCATTGTGCATATGATGACTGTGCATCTGTGTAGCAATATCAAAATGCTTTAATAATTTTCCTGAAGTACGTGTGTCTTCTGCCAAGATTAAATCAACATCTTTCAGTATTTCGATAGCTCTAAAAGTTATGTCTTTTAGATTTCCTATTGGTGTCGGAACTATATATAGCTTACTCATTAAAACAAATATATAAACTATCTTTTACAACGGTACTTTATTCACTAAATTTGCATATTAATTTTTAGAAAATGTATAGAAGTCATTCTTGTGGTGAATTAAGAGCATCAGATATTAATACCAAAGTTACCCTTTCGGGATGGGTGCAAAAAGTACGCGATAAAGGATTTATGATTTGGGTAGATCTACGTGATAGATACGGAATTACACAATTAATCTTTGACGAAGAGCGTAGCACAACAGCACTGATAAATCAAGCCAAGACTTTAGGCAGAGAGTTTGTAATTCAAGTAAAAGGAACCGTAATTGAACGTGCTTCTAAAAATCCAAATATTCCAACAGGAGATATTGAAATTTTAGTCTCTGAACTTATTGTACTTAACGAAGCTTTGCTTCCACCATTTACCATTGAAGATGATACAGATGGAGGTGAAGAATTACGTATGAAGTATCGTTATTTAGATATTCGTCGTAATCCTGTAAAAGAAAACTTAATTTTTCGTCATAAAGTAGCACAGGAAGTAAGAAGTTATCTTTCAAAGGAAGGTTTTATCGAGGTGGAAACCCCATATTTAATTAAATCTACTCCTGAAGGTGCGCGTGATTTCGTAGTCCCTTCTCGAATGAATCAAGGTCAGTTTTATGCTTTACCACAATCGCCTCAAACTTTTAAACAATTATTGATGATTGGCGGAATCGATAAGTATTTTCAGATTGTAAAATGCTTTAGAGATGAAGATTTACGTGCTGATAGACAACCAGAATTTACACAGATTGACTGCGAAATGGCATTTGTAGAACAAGAAGATATTCTAAATGCTTTTGAAGGATTGACAAGTCATTTATTAAAAGAAATTAATGGAGTTGAAGTAGCAGAATTCCCTCGAATGACTTATGACGATGCAATGAAAATGTACGGAAATGACAAGCCAGATATCCGTTTTGGGATGGAGTTTTGCCCCCTAACACCCAAAGAGAGAACCTATGGTTTTTCTGTATTTAATGATGCTGAATTGGTGGTAGGAATAACTGTAGAAGGACGCGCTGATTATACAAGAAAACAGATTGATAAATTAGTAGATTGGGTAAAACGGCCACAGATTGGTGCGACTGGTCTTATTTGGATGAAATATAATGCTGATGGTACGCTAAGTTCCTCAGTAAATAAATTTTTCGATACTGAAGCTTTAAAGCATTTTGCGGAGCAAATGAAGGCTAAACCTGGTGATTTAATGTTAATTATGGCTGGGCAAACCAATAAAGTAAGAGTACAACTAAGTGCCTTGCGAATGGAACTAGCTGAACGTTTAAGCTTACGTAATCCGAAAGAATTTGCGCCACTTTGGGTGATAGATTTTCCTCTTTTAGAATGGGATGAAGAAACGGAACGCTATCATGCTATGCATCATCCATTTACTTCACCAAAACCCGGACAATTAGAATTATTGGCAACCAATCCCGGAGATGTAAAAGCCAATGCTTACGATTTGGTGCTAAATGGAAATGAAATTGGTGGTGGTTCAATCAGAATTCACCATAAAGAAACTCAAGCCTTGATGTTCGATTATCTCGGCTTTACTCCTGAAGAAGCGAAAGCACAATTCGGATTTTTAATGAATGCTTTTGAATATGGAGCTCCTCCGCATGGTGGAATTGCTTTCGGATTAGACCGATTAGTAGCAATTCTTGGCGGACAAGAAACAATACGTGATTTTATCGCCTTCCCTAAAAACAATTCAGGTAGAGATGTGATGATTGATGCTCCTGCACCCATTGATGCAACACAATTAGAAGAGTTGAGTTTGAAATTGAATATAAAATAGTTTTGTCATTCCTGCAGGCAGGAATCCAGTCAATATAAGTTTAAGGGATAACTCCTGATTAAGAGATTGCCGCGGCTTTGAAAATAAAGCCTCGCAATGACATATATTTTTTATCTTTATAAAATGCCAAAACCTAAAAGTCTATTTGCCAAAATTTTAATTTGGAGGTACAAACATATCTCTGAAAGAACCTTTATCTATATACTTAGTATTTTAGTTGGTTTTTTAGCGGGTTTAGGTACTGTTTTACTTAAAAACTTTACACATTATATTCAGCTATTATTAGATTTAAAATTCTTTAAAAGTTATCAATCATCCTTATATTTTGTATTCCCTATCATTGGTTTAGCCTTGGTGTTTATTATTAAAAGATATTGGTTAAAAAAACACATTGGTCATGGTATTTCTACAACCTTATATGCCATTTCTAAAAAAAATGGAATCGTTGAACGCTATAAAATTTTTGCATCATTAATTACTGCACCAATTACTGCAGGTTTTGGAGGTTCTGTAGGGTTACAAGGTCCGGCGGTTAGTACCGGAGCTGCCTTAGGTTCAAATGTTGCGCAATTATTCCACATGAATGCCAAAACCCGAATGTTACTTATTGGTTGTGCTACTGCCGGCGCCATGGCATCAATGTTTAAAGCACCCATTGCAG
>CAZHYX010000195.1:0-6348 GCA_964536675.1 uncultured Flavobacteriaceae bacterium | reverse complement strand
GAAGATGTGGTGTAATTCCCTGTCACGCCTATGACGGACGGAAATAACGATGTTTGCATAGAGCAAACTCTTTAACTCGCCTGCCGGCGAGGCATGGTACCTCGATGGCTCTCTCGGGGTAGTTTATTTATCTTCTTTCATTAAACCTATATGATAAACCAAAAATAATTTGATTTGGTCTATTATCAACACTAATATTAGTAGTTGCAAATTCACCATCTACATCATTAGAAAAACCTTTTTCCCAACGTACATCAATGCCTAATTTACCAAGCTCTAATCCTGCACCAATCTGTAAACCAGCAGTAAAGTCGTTCGTTTTAATATTTTGAAAGTCGTTTTGACTGAAATCAGATTTTGTGATATATTGAAAGGAAGGACCGGCAAATAAATGTAACGGACCAGCAACTTTTACACCTACTAAAATAGGAATGTCAATTTTATTAGTTTTAAAATCAGTATCTACACCTTCGGCGACACTAGTATAAGAATTATTTAATTGTGTATATACCAATTCAGGTCTAATATACAATCCTAAAACATCAAACTTTGCCCAAAAACCAACGTGAAAACCAGCTTTATTGTCAGCACCAGCTATTAAATTTTCGAAACTATTGCCAATTTCAGATGATACTTCAGATAAATCACCTCCAAAATTATAGTTGAGCCCGGCTTTAGCGCCAAAGTCAATTTTTTGAGCGAATGATACATTAATTAAGGTAAGGGTTAGTATGGTTAATACTAATTTTTTCATGATAAATGATTTTTATGGGAGAATTCCCTGTTATTAATTGTTTATCAAACGCAAAAGTAATGCCAATATTCTTTTTTGAATGTTAATTTATTTGATAGGATAAACTCAAAATAAATTGCTTAGATTTTGTATCTATAGAATACCCAGCGCCATCAAAAGGAATGTCATTAAAATAAACCGCTAAATTTTCTGACAACACAGTTGTATAACGAAAATCAATTCCAAATTTACTGATATTTAGAGTTATACCTAAATTTAATCCTAAAACAATATTATTTTCAATATTCAAATCAAAAGAGGGTAAGAAATCACTATCTAGAATATATTGAAAAGAAGGTCCGGCATAGATACTTAGTGGTTTTATAACTGAATAACCAACTAAAACAGGAAGTTCAAGTGTAGATAATTCAAATTCTACTGAAGAAGAAAATGCACGATTATAAGTACTCTTAGTTTTTGTAAAAACCAGCTCAGGCCTTACATAAAATTTAGTAAAATTTATTTGAGTATAAACTCCCAAATGATAGCCAATCTCTTTTTGACTATCAGAATTTTTAATTAAGCCGGTAAGCCCACCAGATATGATTAAATCGCCATTTGAATTATAATTTAGCCCAGTTTTGATACCATAATTGATATTTAATTGTGCATTTGTCGTAGTAATATAAGAAAAAATAATTACAAAGAGATAGAATAGCTTCTTCATTAAGGTATCATTTAGTAGTTTATATTAAGATGAAAAAAATTACAATTGGTTGCGATAAATACACCTATTTTCTCTTAATCACTTTTTCAACTGCCTTTACAATAGCATTACTATTCAATCCGTATTTTTCCATCAACTGTTCTGGAGTTCCAGATTCACCAAAAGTATCATTGGTGGCAATAAACTCTTGTGGAGTAGGTTTGTCTTGCGCCAACACTCTAGCTACACTTTCACCTAGTCCGCCATAATAATTATGCTCTTCAGCAGTAACAATACATCCTGTTTTAGTAACAGATTTTAGAATCGCTTGGCTATCTAAAGGTTTTATAGTGTGAATATTGATGACTTCAGCAGAAATACCTTTTTCCTCTAAAGCTTCAGAAGCTTGTAATGCTTCCCAAACCAAATGTCCGGTAGCAACAATGGTAACATCTTTACCTTCTGTTAATTGAATTGCCTTTCCTATCTCAAACTGTTGATTTTCTGGCATAAATACAGGTACTTTTGGCCTACCGAAACGCAAGTATACAGGACCTATATGATCAGCAATAGCCATAGTTGCCGCTTTGGTTTGATTATAATCACAAGTATTGATAACAGTCATACCCGGTAACATTTTCATTAAACCAATATCTTCTAAAATTTGATGCGTAGCACCATCTTCACCTAAAGTCAGTCCGGCATGCGAAGCACATATCTTTACATTTTTATTAGAATAGGCAATTGATTGGCGAATTTGGTCATAAACTCTACCAGTAGAAAAGTTAGCAAATGTTCCTGTAAACGGTATTTTACCTCCAATAGTTAAACCCGCAGCAATACCCATCATATTAGCTTCAGCAATACCAATTTGAAAAAAACGTTCAGGATGATTATTTTTAAAATCATCCATTTTTAACGAACCAATTAAATCAGCACAAAGTGCTACAACATTTGGGTTCGATTTACCTAATTCTGTTAGTCCGGCACCAAAACCAGAGCGGGTATCTTTTTTTTCTGTGTAAGTGTATTTTTTCATGTTGGTATAATCAATATTGACAAAAATAAAAATAGTAAGCTAATTATAAATTAAAATTTCATCATTTCTTTATAGAACTTATGAACAGGAAACCCCATGACATTAAAAAAGCTACCTTTAATTTTCTTAACTGCTATATAACCTAGCCATTCTTGTATGCCATAGCTCCCGGCCTTATCAAAAGGAGCATAGTTATCAATATAAAAATCAATTTCTTCTTCATTTAACTTTTCAAAATAAACAACAGTTGTATCACTAATTATTTTTGTTTCCTTACTTGTTCTAATACATATTGAAGTAATTACTTCATGTTCATTATTAGATAGTTCAGTTAACATCTTTTTTGCATCTTGTACATCTGTTGGTTTACCGAGGATTCTTCCATTAAAACGAACAACCGTATCTGCAGTGATTAAAATATCATTTTCATTGAGTGTTTCCTCATAAGCATCTGTTTTAAGTTCAGCTAGAAAACTTGTTATTTCATTTCCGTGTAAGTATTTAGGATAGATTTCTTCTACATCAATAGATTTTACAGTAAAATTTAATCCTAAATCCTTTAAAATTTGTTGCCTTCTCGGTGAACCGGAAGCTAATATAATATTATAATTCTCTAATTTTTTATTTAGCATAATGAATATTTAATGATATAACTAAGATTGAAAGCATACCTAAAAGCATAATAAGTTTAAGTAAATTACTGGCGTAAGTATAGTCTTTTTTAGTTTTTGCATAAATTATTTTAGTCATAAAATGGAGTAGTGGTAGCATTACTACAATAAGCATATAAGCCAAAATAAAAGGTACATCAGAAAAATTATTAAAACTGTAAAAAGTTACTAAAATCAATGGGACAAAACTTAATGCAAAAATAATATTTTTAGATCTTCTCCTTCCAAATAAAATTGGTAATGTTTTCATTTTTAACTTTTTATCTCCATTCACATCTTCAATGTCTTTAACTATTTCACGTAATAGCATAAACATAAAAGCAAAAATAGAATAATCAATCAATACTCTAAAAGCATGGTACTGTTCAACAACATTCTCATTGGTAATAGCTGGAATCACATCAAAAACACCAACAATTATAATACTTAATGATACTAATAGTGAAACAATAATATTTCCTACTAACGGTCTTTTTTTAAAATCAGAATTATAGACTTTTAATAATAATGCTGTGATAATAAAAATAGCAATAAATGATAGTCTATTAATCTTGTACGCAACATAAAGTCCAGCTAAGAGTCCGATACCATTTAATATATAATAGTAGTTGTATCCTTGTTTTTTACTTATCTTTTTATCAATAATAACTTTGTTGGGTTTATTAATCTTATCAGCTTCCACATCATAAATATCATTGATAATATATCCGGCTGCAGCAATGGTTACTGTGGCGAGTAATAGTAAGCTAAAATCTAAATGTGAAAGCGTTGTTGCAACGGTAAAAACGGGAAAGTAAATGTATTTGAATAATAGTTGAATACATACGATCATCACAAGATTTTTCCATCGTATGAGTTGCAAAAATGCAGTAACTATCATTTAAAATTCTTTTTTATTCTGTCTAAATTCCGTTTGTTGTCTTTATCTTTTAATGATTCTCTTTTATCGTATAGTTTTTTTCCTTTACACAATGCTATTTCTAGTTTTGCCCAGCCTTTACCTGTTAAAAAGAGTTTAAGCGGAATAATAGTCAAACCAACATTTTGAAGTTCTTTCTGTAACTTTTTAAGTTCACGTTTATTTAATAAAAGCCTGCGTTCACTTTTTGGTTTGTGATTGTAAATATTACCATTGATATATTCTTCAATAAACATATTAATGACAAAAAGTTCTCCTGTATCATTAAACTCACAAAAGCTTTCAGTAATACGTGCTTTACTTGCGCGGATAGATTTTATTTCTGTTCCAGTTAACTGAATTCCTGCAGTATAAGTATTTAATATTTCATACTCAAACCGTGCTTTTTTATTTCGTATGTTAATTTTTGGTTGCATTGGTGCAAAACTAGATAAATTTTAGTTTTATGTTAATATTTATTGAGCTTATTTTAACCCTTCCGATTACGCTAAGGCGTAATCACCTTTCCTTGATAGGGAAGGTGTTTAATTACTAACTTCATAGTGTTTATAATAAACCGTCTCAAAATTCTCCGCATTTTTTGAGTAGGGGTGTATTTCATTCCGATGTCAATAGTCGTTATTATTATTCAAATATGAGTTGTTGGGATGAAATACGGTGAAATAAGTAATTATTTTTACTACATTGTTTTTTTGAGTTTTGTAAACTACTTCATTTGAACCAACACATGAGATATTTGTTCACCATTGATAGTAACAATGTACAAATTAGCATTATTTGTATCATCAATATCCTGATAGATTTCTTTACCAATTAATTTATTGGCAAAATCCGGTGTAGTATTACTATGACCAACTATCAATGCCTTTTTACCTTTGGTTTCTTTTAAAAATTGCTGCATATCAATCTTAAACGGATGGTAGGTTTTGATAGTTAGATTATTATTTTTAGCTGTTGGTAAGGCTGTACTTTGAATTCTTTTATAGGAAGTAGAATACACTGCATCAATCTGAAATTGCTCAAATAATTGACTCCAATTTTTGGCTCTTTGTTGACCTTTTTCGGTTAAACTAGGGTTTTTATTGGTTTCATCACTTCTGTCTTTTTCTGCATGACGAATTAAATAATAGGTAGAAATACTATCATTTTCTATATTCTGTGCGAATAAAGGTGTTGTGAATAATATTATTGCAAGTAAGAAGAGTGGTTTTTTATACATTAGATGTTTTTATTAATTTTTATTTTATGGTCTTTCCTAATCTTACTTTTTCAGTGAGATGTGGCAATCTTCTTATTTAGAAAGAGATTACCACGTCGTTTCACTCCTCGTAATGACATTAGAACATAATTTTATTTATCATTTTAAGTCTTTATTTTTTTATCTAAAAGCGAAGCGGTCTTCCGTCTTTTTTATTTACTTATTCCTAAAAACCAATTCGTCATCAAAAGCATCTAATAAAATATTACTTTCAGCGGTTATTTTACCAGCTAATATTTCTTTTGACAATTCATTTAATACTTTACGTTGTATCACTCTTTTGATGGGTCTTGCACCAAATTGTGGATCATAACCTTGTCTTGACAAACTTTGAATGGCTTCTTCTGTTGCAGAAAAGGTAATTCCTTTTTCAGCAAGCATATTGGTTAGACTTGCTAACTGTAATTTGACAATTTTTGTTACTTCTTCTTTATTGAGTGGTGTAAACATAATGGTTTCATCAATACGGTTTAAAAATTCAGGTCTGATAGATTTTCTTAATAGAGTAAGAACTTCATCTTTGGTCTTATCTAGCACTTTCGTTCTATTATCCATATCTAAATCTTCCAAATTCTCTTGTATGATATGTGCGCCCATATTTGAGGTCATAATAATAATCGCATTTTTAAAATCGGCTACACGACCTTTATTATCAGTCAATCTTCCTTCATCTAACACTTGTAATAAGATATTAAAAGTATCTGGATGTGCTTTTTCAATTTCATCTAACAATATGACAGAATAGGGTTTTCTACGTACAGCTTCCGTCAACTGACCACCTTCTTCATAACCAATATATCCAGGAGGTGCACCGATTAGTCTACTTACTGAATGTCGTTCTTGATATTCGCTCATATCAATTCTTGTCATTGCTTTTTCATCATCAAATAAGTATTCAGCCAATGCTTTTGCCAATTCTGTTTTACCTACACCGGTTGTTCCTAGGAAAAGGAATGTGCCAATAGGTTTTTTATTATCTTGTAATCCCGCTCTTGAACGACGTACCGCATCTGAAACAGCAA
>CAZHYX010000194.1:0-6394 GCA_964536675.1 uncultured Flavobacteriaceae bacterium | reverse complement strand
GAGTCTCGCATTTGGTGGCAATAGATTTAGTGGTTTTGGAACGAGATTATGGGATTGTGATGCCAAGTAATAGGGGGATAGCGAGAACATTTCATTGAATGTGATAATTGAGTGATTTGAAGAAAAGCTTTGGCTTTTAGATGTAGCCCACTATGTTTATAGTGGGCTAATAACATATATAGTATTGATTTTATTAGTTAAAAAATCAAACGAGTCTGACCCCTTTTATTTTTTTACTCAAAGCATCCGCCTTTCTTTCGCCTAAATTGGAATTAGAAATTTATGAGGTACTTATAAACAGCAAAATTTTAGAATGGAGAGATTCTGGAGGAGATAACTATATTCTTTTAAAGAAAGCAATTGACACGCTTCCAGATAGAGAAGATAAGAATAACAAAGGCGTTTATATGCAGATTGCAAAGCAATTTAGAAGAAAGTTAGATTTACTTGACACAAAAGGCTATAACGTCAAGGAAGCAATTGCTGATGTACAGGAAAAGAGAACAGGCTGGGAACGTAGTTTAATTGTTATGATTGAAACTGAACTTATAATATCTTATGAACAATTGAAATTAATTTTAGGGAAACTGAAGTAATCTCCCTTTGAATTTGTATGTTAAATGAGTAAAATTTTCTAGTACACTCGCTTGTAGGGACTTTAATTTCTTAGCACTCTAACTATTTCAGATAAAAGAACATCAATGTCACTTGAGAAATCTACTTGAACAAAAGTTGGTAATACTTCTTTTTTTCGTATATGTGTATGCAAACATTGATCTCCAATTTTTCTTAATGAGTTATTTAAATGTTCCATATGTTTCTTAAATGACCAGTTGCCTTTATAATTATTAGATACCTCTTGAAATTTTTTACATCCGAATATTGGAGAAACATGGTCTATTAGTGATCTAGATAACATTGCTATAGATAGGTATGATTGGCTTTTATATGCAGAATTTAGTTCTAAGCATATTTGTACCATCCTTTTTAAATCGAAATCATTATGTGTTATGAGTAATAATTGATCGATTCTATTTTGATCCACAAAGACACAGGATGGCTGTTTAATATTTGGTTCTGATATTTTTAAAATTTTAGGAAAATCAACTTGAAATAAATAACGTATATCTTTTTTACAGGATTCTTTGTCATCATCGCGTAAGTAATGATTTATCCAAGTTAAACGCCTATATATAATACTTTTTATTTTCTTATCAACTGTTATTGTTGAAAATAGATCACTGATACTTTCCTCTAAATCAGTATTTATTCTTAATAACTCATTAGATTCAGCATCATCAAATAGATAGTATAACTTAGAAAGTTTATCATATGTATAATGATATTTTATTAAGTATTGTTCATTCATAATTTAAATTCATCATCTTTTAATTTTTTAATAATCTAACTATTTCAGATAAAAGAACATCAATATCACTTGAAAAATTCACCTGAACGAAAGTTGGTAACACTTCCTTTCTTCGTATCTGTGTATGCAAATATTGGTCTCCAATTTTTCTTAATGAATTATTCAATTGTTCCATATGTTTTTTAAATGACTTGCTACCATTATAATTATTAGACACTCCCTGAAAATTTTTACATCCAAATATTGGAGGAACATGATCTATCAATGCTCTAGATAACATTGCTATAGATAAATGTGAATTATTTTCACATGCTAAATTTAACTCTTTACATATTCTAACTATTTTAATTAAATCAAAATCATTACTATTTATAAGTAATAATTCATTTACCCTATTTTCATCCACAAAAATAAATTTATTTATTTTATTTTATTATCTTTATCTAGTTGTTTTAGAATTTTAGGAAAAATATCTTTAAATAAATTATCAACATCATGCTTGCAACTATATTTTGAGTTTTTATGTAAATAATAATTTATCCACTTTAAACATCTATATACTGATTCTTTTATTTTTTTATCAACTGCTATCGTTAAAAATAAATCATCAACCTTATCTTTTAAATCATCATTTATTCTCAATAGCTCATTAGGAGCTGCATCATCAAACAAACTATATAAATCATTAACTTTAGTATATGTATGATGATATTTTAGTAAATTTTCTTTTTCCATAGTTTTAATTTTTTACAATGCTATTTTTTCAAATATATCGAAGTATTACAATACTTTATATTTGAGTGGTAATTTTATTTCTACGACTTTCTTTAGCTTATGTCTTTTTTATCCTAACGAGACTGTAGAATAACCTAAGCCAATTTTAAAAAACAATATATTGTATGTTTTTTATGCTAAAAATAGCGCCTCTACGTGAATACTTTTGTTTTTTCTGCTAAAAAATAATTTGAGGGCGCTCTCCGAAGATATTTTTTTCGTGCTTGAAGGTTATTCTACAGTCAGAACGCCTCAACCACGCGAAAACAGCTCAAGCCGACGCTTGTGTTAAAATCGAGCAAAGCGAGTGTAACACAAGTGGCGGATTGAGTTGGTTTTCGCTTCGTGGGTTGACTTGTTAGACTATTAATTTGAAGCTGGATCATCGTAGATTTCCTTACATATATTTTTAGCTATCCCAACCTTTTCCTTCAAAGTTTCAGGGTAAGAAAACTTTGGATAACGACTATTTAAGACAACAAGTAACTGTTCTTCTTTATCTTCGTGCTCACTCCAAATATCGCAGTATTTAACAGCATGTAACTTCCAAAAATTATTAATTATTGGGTCAATAACTTGATAGATAAATTCAATAGTTTCCTGTCCGAAGTCTACATTTCTAGGATATGAAAAATGCTGTATATTGTTTCGTAGCCTACCAAAGCTAACATACTTATCTGAATTTTTTACCTTATAACCTGTAGCAGCCCACAGGACTTCTGGAAGTTTGTTATAAGCAATTGTTTGCCCTTTCTCAAACAGTGACTGAATATCAAGTAAATCATGATTTTGAGAATGTGGTAAATTAGAAAAAATCAATAAAGGATGTTGCTCTGCTATTATTGATTTTATAATAATTTCACAAGAATGTGCAGCTTGTAGAACACCAAATATTCCTTCATCTAAAGTATTTTCATGAGATCCAAAGCACGCATTCTTTTGAGCTTGTGCCAGAATTCCTAACCCTAGCTCTTTCATGTGTTCTGGAATACCTTTTAACTCTTTGTGCAAACGCATCACCTGTTTTTATTGTTTAAGATAATAGTGCTTCATAACTGGCTCTAACGCCTCGCACAATGGCAGCTTACTCACCCTTTTTTTTGTGTGATAATGAGCGATAGCGAAATACACAAAAAAAAGGGTGAGTAAGCTGTCAATTTGATGCGACTTGTTAGCTGGTTTTTTCTTTTAGTCTTTTAGTTCCTTTTTCTTTCTCTATTTTAACCATAAAACTTGACTAGTATTTTAAACCTAACACAATTTAATGCTTTTAATGCTTTTAATGCTTTTAATTATTTTAATGCTTTTAATGATTTTAGTTAATTAGTTT
This sequence comes from uncultured Flavobacteriaceae bacterium, assembly GCA_964536675.1. Lineage (GTDB taxonomy): Bacteria > Bacteroidota > Bacteroidia > Flavobacteriales > Flavobacteriaceae > Aureibaculum. The sequence continues at coordinate 2,921 of CAZHYX010000194.1, read as the reverse complement.
TTTTTAATTTTCTATATTTATCTATTTCTTCTCTTACATGGTTTATATATTCTTTTTTTAACTCCCTATTAGTTTTTTTTATATTTTTGACTTTAGTGGTTTTTATGTTCTCTATTTATAGTTGAATAACGTGCTAACAGTAGATAGCTCTACAGAATTTTAAATTACTTTTCTTTTAATGCTTTTAATGCTTTTAATTTTTATGCCTTTAATTTTCTCTGGCTTTAACTGAATGATGAACTCACAGCAGATAACTCTACAGAAAATTGAGCTTGTACTGTTTTAATGTTTTTGATTTTTTCTTTCTTTAGATGAATCACGAACTAATAGCTCTGTAAAATTTTAAACATTAAAATTTAAGATGCTTTTATGATTGGTCTTAGAGCATCTCCTTATACACAAGTCATGGATTATATATAGATCAATGACTTAGATAGGCAGTAATTTATACTCATATAGGTAAAATCAAGCGCTTAGCGATCATTTTTCACAGAAAATGAGAAAAAACAGATTATTGCACTTAGCAAAACACTGATTTTTTTCAGATACTATGTATTTTATCTTGTTGATATTAAATGATATTTATAGTTGTGTATAAGGAGATGGTCTTAGAGCCTTTTACTCAAGGTGAATTTTTACTGTTTTTGTCTTTTTTTAAGCTAACGGATCAGCTATTGAGCGGCTTCAGCTATAATTCGTGTTGACTCTCTATGAGAGAGGCAAAAGCGATATTATGGGTGAAGCCGTTCGAATGGGTTGATAGGCGGAGTGCGCCAGCACGGAGCTATCAAGCCATTTGAATTGAGCTTCAGCGAAACTCAATAGCTGATCCGATAGGAACAGGCCGCGCCAGCGGTCTGTTCCTATCGCCTCGCACACAGGCGGCTAACTCAACCTTGTTTTTGTGTGATAATGAGCGATAGCGAATACACAAAAACAAGGTTGAGTTAGCTGTCCTTTGTGATGCGACTTGTTAGATTTGTTTTTATTATAGACTGCTCAGCTAGGTATGATGCGACCTCTATAATGTTTTCTCTATTATTGATTAAATCATACCCATCTGATTTTTTAGTAAAAATTAAGCATTTCCATTCTTCCAAGTTAGAGACTGGTTTTTGTCTCTCATCTACAGTTAACATAACTAACAATCCTTTCTAAAGTAATTAGAGAAAAAGTTTTGATTTAATTTCGGATCAAAATAATGCTTCCGTTTCACCCAAATAAAGCCATCACCTTTCGAAATTATAGCAACATCTATTGGTCCACCAACAGTTTCTACAGATTTTGATACTCTCCTTTTGAAAACTGTCAAGTTTACAAGTGATTCAGCCATTGCTGATAGCTCATCTTTAGGTAAAACCTCAACCATATCAAGTATAGGTTGAATGTTATTATTTCGTTGAATTTTTATAATCGTTTCTTGAAATTCTTTTATTATTAGTTGGCTATCACTCTTCAATTGCCTTTGTATATGTTTCAACTCATCATCGCCTATTTGTAAACCTTCAGGTGAAAGAGAATCAGCATACTTATTAAATGCTTGTGATAAATATTCAATACTAAATTCTTGTATACTAGGATCCATACCACTGAGAAAAGTCCATACCATCTCATCTTGAGCAAACGGTATAATTGTTGTTGCAAATGGCTCAGATCGTAAATTGCTTTTTCCTTCTACCAAAATCTTTTTTACTTTTTTATTGATTACACCTTCTACAAAGTAGCTTGCAATTCTTGGGTACACTTCATTGGTTCCGTATCCTGCTATTACAATCCCAGTTGTTCGTAACTTAAAAGTATGTTTGACTAAGTTACCAACTATAGTTTTATATATTTTTTGTAAATCTTCATCTGATAAAAGTGGTACTAACTCTCCAAATACTTCGTTTGTACATTTTTTTAATTCTTTTTCGGATTTTGAAATAATATCAATCTCATCATTTTCATTAAATTCAGATATATAAATTGTATTTTTTATTATTTCGTGATCATCCTGTAATATATTTTTTAGGATCGTAACTGATGTATCTATTGTAATTTCTTCGTTATTTGTAATTTTTTTAGCTACTTCTTCTTCAATTTTTTTAAATAATGAGTCAAGATAACCATATGCATGAAATGTTACATATTGGTTTTGTATGCTTTCTGTAAAGAACTTATTATCATCTTTTATAAAGTTCCAGAAGTCATTGGCATAATCTTCTAACTTTTCAAATGGAGTATCAGCTAAGTTTCTCCTATATTCTTTGATTATTATTTCCCAAGGAACTGTCAATAAATCTGCTGAATCATAAATCATTATTCCTACAGGATGATATTTTGATAATGTAAATAACTTGTTAGCACTATTATAAACTTTTTCTGTACCTATTGTCACAGCACTATCTGCTGCTAAAGCTATTCCTGATTTATTTAATATAGCAATTTCTGCTGTCATTAAATCTCCTTTATTTGGTTAGTATTTTCCTAGCTTGCTAGGTATGAGGTGAAATAATATTCGTACAATTAATATATACTCAATGCTCCAGTTTTTGAGAATTCAATAAGTTACAACACCCTAAATAACAAAAAATACACGTAACCTGTTGATTTAAGAATATCAGGACTTGTTTTAATTTAAAAACTGGAGCATCGAGATATAGGGAATTGGAACTATGTTTAAATTTTTGAAATCTAACGTCGAGTTAAGTGGCTTCGGGCAGACAACAAAATACCCTCAATATACCCATTTAGGTTGTAGAATAGATGATCTTAAATCTACGACAAAAAGAGTAAGCCATTTGAACTCCTTGTTGTACAAACACGCAAGATGTTTGATGGCTTGCGATGCTTGTTTTTTCGTCTAGCCCGATGGTTTTGGAATGCTAAGACGCTCGAAAACGTCCTTCATTTCTCCCGCCTCTCTATATAATGGGTTTTTC
>CAZHYX010000193.1:0-6433 GCA_964536675.1 uncultured Flavobacteriaceae bacterium | reverse complement strand
TTTACAAACGACTACATTCATTTACAAACGAAAGTAACTGTTTAATACCCGACTTGTATTTGGAAAGTGAAATATGTTTGCACCAACAAAAGTCCTGAAGAGTTTAGGACAAGTCTTAACTGTTTAACAATAAATTTAAAATTATGAACACACTTAGAAACAAAGTACAGTTGATTGGAAACTTAGGTAACAACCCGGAAGTAATCACATTAGATTCTGGTAAAAAATTAGCAAAATTTTCTATAGCTACAAATGATAGTTATACAAATGCAAAAGGAGAAAAAATTACTGACACACAATGGCATAATATCATTGCCTGGAATAAGACAGCAGAAATGGTTGAAAAATATTTAGTAAAAGGAAAAGAAATCGCTGTTGAAGGGAAATTAACATCAAGATCTTATGATGATAAAGATGGTGTTAAAAAAAATATTACCGAAATAGTTTGTAATGAAATTCTTTTTTTAGGAAGTAAAGGTGAATAACACTTTTCTTACTCATAGGATGACTGTATCAGTAATTGAAATTAGCTATCCTATGAGTTTAAAATAATATAATTCATTATGAAAAGCCAAGAAATTATAATTCCCAACGAAACTATCACAAGTAAAATCTATTTAATTAGAGGTCAGAATGTGATGTTGGATAGAGATTTGGCAAAACTCTATGAAGTAGAAACAAAAAGATTAAAAGAACAGGTCAGGAGGAACATAAACCGTTTTCCAAAACCTTTTATGTTTGAACTCACAACTGATGAATATACTGCTTTAAGGTCGCAAATTGCGACCTTAAAAAGAGGAAGGCATTCAAAATATCCTCCATTTGCCTTTACTGAGCATGGTATATTAATGTTATCAAGTATACTAAATAGCAATAAAGCCATTAAAATGAGTGTACACATTATTGAAACTTTTGTACAACTTAGAAAATTAGCAAATAATTATGAGGAAATTATGACTAAAATTCAACAAATGGAATCTAAATACAAAGTACAATTTAGTGAAATTTATGAAGTACTTCAACGATTATTAGAAAAACCAAAAGAAAAAGATCGACAAAGAATTGGTTATAAAAAATAATGGTATGTCAAAAAGCCATATAGATAAATTAAGGTATTAAGAAATATATCACAGAAATAATCGTTAGTAAGTTACTAATGCTTAGAAATAAAAATAACTAAGCAAAAGAAAAAGTGAAGAGTACGCTAAGGTGTGCTCTTTTTTATGTGGGTAACTTTCATTACAATCAAAACCATATATATAACCTTATTTTGCTGTTTAAATTAAGGTTATGACAGACTCAAATTTTTGGTATTATTTTATAATGGTAGCTGTAATTCTACATTTTGTAGTAGGTTTTGGGTATTTAATCTATAAATTATCACCTAGAAAAAGTGATAAAAAGAAAGAGGAAAAATCTAATGATAGTAAGGGTGAAGTACACTAATTTATCTTTTCACCATTCTCAACTTCTCCATTCTCAGGCTCAACAAAAGCCAGTTTACCATCAGGTGTTTCAGTCATTAAAATCATACCTTGACTTTCTACGCCTCGTAAGGTTCTTGGTGCTAGATTTACCAAAACAGTCACTTTTTTCCCGATAATTTCTTCTACAGTAAAGCTTTCAGCAATACCAGAAACAATGGTTCTTATGTCAAGCCCCACATCAACTTTAAGTTGTAATAACTTTTTGGTTTTAGGTACTTTTACGGCTTCTAAAATAGTACCAACCCGAATATCTAATTTGGTAAAATCGTCAAATTCAATGGTGTCTTTTTGAGGTTCAATCTCTTTATTTTCAGCTTCATTTTCTTTTTTAGATGCGTCTAATTTGTCTAATTGAAGTTGAATTTCTACATCTTCAATTTTAGCGAATAGTAATTCTGCTTTACCTATTTGGTGACCAGCTGGTAATAAAGTATTTTTAGTTGAAACATCATTCCAAGTTATAACGTCATTGCGAGACTCATTTTTTTGTCTCGAAACTTCGGGAGTGGCAATCTCATTATTTGAAGACTCTTCGACGGAGCTTGTCTTGAGCGAAGACGAAAGGCTCTGGGTGACATTAAGAATAGATTTTAGCTTTTTTGAAGTAAACGGTAAAAAAGGTTCTGATAAAACGGATAAGCCTGTTGCTATTTGCAAGGCAATATTCATAATTGTTTGTACACGTTCTGGATTTACCTTAATCAGCTTCCAAGGCTCTTCATCTGCTAAATATTTATTCCCTAAACGGGCTAAATTCATCAATTCCATTAAGGCTTCTCTAAAACGATAGCGTTCAATAGATTTTGAGATAATTTGAGGATATTTTTTTAGCATTGCTAATGTATCCTCATCTTCATCAGATAAAATCCCTGTAAGTGGTACCTGCCCATCATAATATTTATGAGTTAATACCAATACACGATTTATAAAATTACCAAAAATGGCAACCAATTCATTATTATTTCTTGCTTGAAAATCTTTCCAAGTAAAATTATTGTCTTTAGTTTCTGGGGCATTTGCGGTCAAAGCATAACGCAACACATCTTGTTTATCAGGAAAATCTTCTAAATATTCATGTAACCAAACTGCCCAATTTTTAGAGGTAGAAATTTTATTGTCTTCTAAATTTAAAAACTCATTGGCAGGGACGTTTTCAGGTAATATATAACTGCCTTCAGCTTTTAAAATACTCGGAAAAATAATACAATGAAAAACAATATTATCCTTTCCTATAAAATGCACCAATTTAGTATCAGCATCTTTCCAATAAAGCTGCCAATCTTTCCCTTCACGTGCTGCCCATTCTTTGGTTGAAGAAATATATCCGATAGGAGCATCAAACCACACATATAAAACTTTGCCTTCAGCATCTTTTACCGGAACAGGAATCCCCCAATCTAAATCTCTGGTTACTGCTCTTGGGCGTAATCCATCATCAATCCATGATTTTACTTGTCCTAATACATTCGGTTTCCAATCTTTGGCGTGCCCTTCAACTATCCATTTTTGTAACCAATCTTGATATTGATCTAAAGGTAAAAACCAATGTTTTGTTTCTTTTAATGATGGCGTATTGCCTGTGATTGCAGATTTCGGATTTATAAGATCAGTTGCATTATGACTGGTGCCACAATTTTCACATTGATCGCCATAACTTTCTTCAAATCCACATTTTGGGCAAATACCAACAACAAATCTATCCGCTAAAAACTGATTTACTTCTTCATCGTATAATTGCTGATTGGTTTCTTCGATAAATTTCCCGTCATCGTATAATTTTTTAAAAACTTCAGATGCCGTTTCATGGTGAATCTTCGCTGAAGTCCGCGAATAATTATCAAATGAAATTCCGAAATCTTCAAACGATTTTTTAATAATTGCATGATATTTATCTACCACTTGTTGAGGCGTAATACCTTCCTTTTTAGCTTTGATGGTAATTGGTACTCCGTGTTCATCAGATCCACAGATGTAAGCAACATCATTTTCCTTTAAACGTTGGTAGCGTGCATAAATATCAGCAGGAACATAAACGCCTGCTAAATGACCAATATGTACGGGTCCGTTAGTATAAGGTAATGCAGCAGTTATAGTATATCTTTTTGGAGTACTCATTTCAAAAAATTGGTTTGGCAAAAATAAGAAAACCAACGCTGAATTATCTATAAAAATGTATTTTTACAAAAAGTATTCATAATGAGGACAATTATTAAGAGATTTTTGCTACTTACTATTTTAACCATGCTATCTAATACTGTATTTGCACAAGAATCACAAAAACTAATTCAACCACCATATTTACAAAAAGGAGATACAGTAATGATTATTGCTCCAGCTGGAATTATGAAAGATACCTTAAAAGTAGAGGCTGGAATGGAACTATTAAAAGAATGGGGATTAAACGTAAAATTAGGGAAATATTTATATGAACAGAATTTTCATTTTGCTGGTACGGATGCTCAAAGAGCTGAAGATTTTCAAAATGCTATAGATGACCCTACTGTAAAAGCTATTTGGTGTGCAAGAGGTGGCTATGGTTCGGTTAGAGTAGTTGACACTATTGATTTCAGTAATTTTAAACAACACCCAAAATGGTTGATTGGTTTTTCAGATATTACCGTTTTTCATAATGAAATAAATAATTTGGGAATAGAAACCATGCATGCATTAATGCCGATTACATACAAACCCGAGAATAAGGAGCAAAAAAAGGCGCAAAAGTCATTAAAGAAAGCATTGTTCGGTAAGAAAATTACTTATAGAGTTTCTGATTCCGATTTTAATAAAGAAGGAGAAGCAACCGGACAAGTAGTAGGTGGTAACTTATCTATTTTATACAGTTTGTTAGGGTCAAAATCTTCAATTAATGTAGATAGTAAAATTTTATTTATTGAAGATATAGGAGAGTATGTATATCATATAGATAGAATGTTAATCAATTTAAAACGAAATGGCTATTTTGATAATTGTAAAGGATTGATTGTGGGAGGAATTTCTGATATTAGAGAGAATAATACTCCTTTTGGTAAAACCGCTGAAGAGGTGATATTAGATGTTGTAAAAGAGTTTGATTTCCCAGTAAGCTTTGATTTTCCTGCTGGACATATTAGAGATAACAGAACCTTAATTTTAGGAAGAACAATTACTTTAAAAGTAAAAGACAATAAGACTATTGTTAAATTTTTAAGTGATGGTTCTGTACAAAGAATAGATAAATAAAAGATTCTTCCTTTACTTTATTTCGCTCTAAATACAGTCGTTTGTCATTCAGAAGGAGGAACGACTGAAGAATCTCTAAATTATGGCACAACACAACGAATTAGGAAAAAAAGGTGAACAATTAGCTGTAGATTTTCTACTAAAAAACGGCTATACCATTCGTGATACAAACTGGCGCTACTTAAAAGCAGAGGTTGATATTATTGCAGAAAAAGATGGAATATTGGCTGTTGTTGAAGTGAAAACACGTTCTACGATAGATTTCGGGAACCCTCAAGATTTTGTAAATCCTAAAAAGATAAAATTATTGGTAACGGCTATTGATGAATATGTAAACTCAAAAGATTTAGATATTGAAGTGCGATTTGATATTATTGCAATCGTAAAAGAAAACAATAAGTTTACCATTGAGCATTTAGAAGATGCTTTTTATCATTTCTAATGCTGTCCTGAAGCCTCGGGAGTGTCAGTGTCTTATTAAAAATTAAAAGATGTTTTTTATTTTACACTATCCAATTATTTCTCAAAAAACACTTTCACTTCAACAACATCATCCGGCTTCGCCAATATTTTTTTCTTAGTATCTAAAATAAAATAAGACGGTGTTGCATTTACACCATATTCACGGGCAAATTTATTTTTCCATTTGTCTTTTCCGTAAATATGTATCCAATTATTGTAACTAGAAATTTCTGTTTGCCAGCCAGCTTTACTTTCTTCAGTTTCTAAACCGATTGTAAGTACTTGAACATCCTTTTTATTCTTTAAATACTCTTTTAATAGAGGTAATTCTTTTAAACAATGAGCGCAAGTAGAACTCCAAAAAACAACTAAATAATATGACGAATCACTTAACATATGCAAGCTTTTAGACTTGCTATCTTCATTCCATAAAATATTAGGAGCTATATTACCAATTGCCGTTTTTAATTGCCCTTTAATATCACCTATAAAACTAGGGTCTTGTAATTCAGTTGGTAATTGCAAATAATGATTCAATACATTATTTACCATACTAATATTTTCTTGTTCTGCAAACGCATATAGCAAACCTTCTAGTATATTTTTAGATAGATTTGGGTTAGGTTTAATTTTAGAAACTACAATTATTATTGCTTCCTTATATAATTTGTTAAGAGTGTTTTTATCATCAGATGTATTTAGGTGAAAAATAAAATCATTAATCTTATTATTTATAAAGGTAGAATTTAACAATGTTTTACTATTGAAATCTATATTGTCAAAAAAATGATCTTTAACTAAAGCTAAATATTCAGCAGGACTTTTAATAAGATTTTTAGCATTATATCTGGCGCTTGCTTTGATAAAATGATTCGTTAGATTTCCTGTTGATTGGGTTTCAAATTGTTGTTGAATAGTAGTTAAATTAGTATGGTTTTTTTTGTAAATTTCATTAAATTTTTTATCAACCGCATTATCAGATGAATTAAAATATAGAGTCTGTAAAGAATCTAATCTTTGTTGAATAGGTTGTATTTCTTTTAAATAACTTTGATAGATCTTATTATTTTCAGAAGCAGTGAATACAACAGATTGATTGGGATATTTCGGATTTAATGTCAACGAAATATTTTCATTATCATAAATAATATCGACAAATAATCTATTCTTTATATCATATACTAATCGATAAACACCTGAAGCTTGCCTTGCTGGAATCGTAATTAAAAATTTGCCATTCTTTATGGAATCGTGGGCAATATAAT
>CAZHYX010000192.1:0-6454 GCA_964536675.1 uncultured Flavobacteriaceae bacterium | reverse complement strand
AATACCTATAACAATTCTGCCATAAGGTTCTAAACCTATTTTAGTAAAAATATAAACACTATCAGGGTGTGCTGTAAATTTATAACGGAGTGTTTGAATTAAAACAACCGCTATTATGATTCTTAAAATTAGCTGAATTATTTTATTCATATTCTAATGATTTTGAGTTTAGACGAAGTAAATAATAATAATTACGCAAAAAACTACCTCGATCCATGGGGACAAGGTATCGTGCCTCACCGGCAGGCGGGTTAAATAAGAATTTTCTTTTTATTTAAACCCAAGCGTTGGGGAATTAAACCTTTTTTGGCTATCGCTATGCGATTAATTTTTAATTCCCGGCTGTAAAATTTTAAAATTTTCGTTCTCTTTTGCTTTTTTTACGAGTTGTTCTACATCTGCTAATAACTGTTTAGCGTCATAGATAATACCATCTTTTATAGTGTATTTTACACCGCCAACCCGTACTACCTCATTAGCATCGGTTAGTTTAATAGCACCTGTACCATACAGTACTTTTAAATTTTCTAAAGGGTTTTCTTCAACAATCACAAAATCGGCTAGTTTACCAATACTTACAGAACCTATTTTGTCATCCATTTTTAAAGCTTCTGCACCATTTAATGTTGCTGACCTAATAACTTCTAGTGGATGGAAGCCTGCTTCTCTCAATAATTCTAATTCACGGATATAGGCAAATCCATATAATTGAAAAATAAAACCAGAATCAGACCCAGCAGTAACTCTACCACCTCTATTTTTATACTCATTGACAAAGGTCATCCATAATTGATAATTCTTTTTCCATGCTATTTCTTGTTCGGTTCCCCAGTAATGCCAATAAGATCCATGAGAAATTTTACTCGGTTGATAAAACCTCCACAAAGAAGGTAAAGTATAATCTTCGTGCCATTCGGCTCTTCTTGCCCTGTGTAAATCTCTACTGGCTTCATAAATATTAAATGTAGGGTCAATAGTGAAGTCTAATTCTAATAATTCATTCATTACAGCATTCCAATGCTCAGAATATGGTTTAGCAGCTTGTTGCCATAGTTTACCTGCTTCTTCAAAACGATGTTGTTCATTATTATAATTATAATTTAAAGGATAATGTTGTATGGTTTTATCTTCAAACAGCGCTTCAGGTAAACCATACCAATGCTCCATTGTTGTTAGTCCTGCTCTAGCTGAATGCAATACATTCCATCTGGCAACACTCATTTGAGCATGATGGCATGCTGAACCTAACCCTAGTTTCTTATTTTCATCTAATGCAGCTTTCATAATTTCGGGTTCTGCACCAAAAAACTTAATACCATCAGCGCCTTTTTTAGCATTGGCGCGTACCCATTCCCTTGCCCTTTCAGGGGTATTGATTGGAGCATCATTTAAAGGATTAAAAGTGCTACTTACTTGTCCGAACCCTGTATAAGAAATAATTCTTGGCGCTATAATTTTATTTGTGGCACTTAATTTTTTTAGATTTAAGGTATAATCAATACCTCTCCCGCTAGGCTCTCGTACCGTTGTAATACCATGTGCCATCCAGAGTTTAAAAACATATTCTGAGTCTGCACCTTGAGCAACGCCACCTATATGACCATGCATATCTATAAACCCAGGGAGTAGATACATACCTTCAGCATCTAACTCTTTGCCACCTTTTTTTAGTTGAGGGCGTTTTTTAGGGTCGATTTCAACACCGGGATAGCCAACTACTTTAATATCTTTTATAATATTATTTTCAACGACAATATCTACGGGGCCAACTGGGGGTGCACCATTGCCATTAATTAAGGTGACTCCTCTAATAATAAGTTGTGAATAAGGTCCATCTCCTAAATTTGACTTGTTCTCTTGAGAAAAAAGAAAAGGTGAAGTTAAAAAATTAAATAGTAAAAAGAATACGGTTAGTTTAAAGTACTTCATGATTTTAATTAATTTTAAAATATAGTTAAGGTTATATGCTTATTATCAAGTTAAAGGTTAAAACCTTGTAATTTTATTCTAGCTGTTTTAGTTTTTATAAATTTCCTAAAAGTTGAATTCAGATTAACGAATTGTGAATTCTAAAGTTCAAGATTATAAGCCTGTTCACTTCATAAATCAAAAATCGTTAATCAGTGTTCGTTATTCATAATTTTATGTATAGAATTCCATTCGAGTTTTAAAACTATGAATTATAATGGTTTACTCTTTTTGAGTTACCATAGAGCCTAAATTTTCTCCACCCAATAAGTGCATATGTAAATGAAAAACAGATTGTCCGGCATCTTCATTAATATTCATTGAAAGGCGATAACCAGTTTCAGAAATCCCATTCTCTTTAGCTAATTTTTTGGCTACTAAAAATAATTTACCGAGCAATAAGGTATCTTCTTCAGAAACATCATTAATGGTATGAATTTCTTTTTTCGGAACGATTAATAAATGTATCCGAGCTTGTAACCTTAAAGGCACAAAAGCAATAATATCATCATCTTCATAAACTATAGTTGCAGGTAGTTCTCGCTTTATTATTTTAGTAAAAACAGAACCATTTTTAATTTTTTTAGCTTTATTTTTTTGATAAGTTTCACTTTGACACCAACCTAAATTCATTCCTAATATAAATGCAATACTTAATATAAATGTTTTCTGCATGGTCAATAAAATTTTTAACTCTCACAAATTACTAAATATTTTAGTAAAACCATTTTAAGTTTTACGAATTAAGTTTACTTTTGCGAATGCAACAAAAAGTACTTATTTTAGATTTCGGTTCACAATACACTCAATTAATTGCTCGTAGAGTTAGAGAACTCAATATTTTTTGCGAAATTTTTCCTTATAATAATCATCCATCATTAGAAGAATTTAAAGCAGTGATTTTGTCGGGAAGCCCATTTTCTGTTTATGCTGATAAAGCGCCACATCCTAATTTAAAAGATATTAAAGGGAATTTACCTTTGTTAGGTATTTGTTACGGAGCGCAGTATTTAGTATATAAATATGGTGGTAAAGTTGAGTCTTCAAAAACAAGAGAATATGGTAGAGCAAATTTATCTTATATAAATAATGAAAGGCATTTATTTGACAATATACATAAGGGTTCCCAAGTATGGATGAGTCATGGAGATACTATAGTTGACCTTCCTAAAAATTTTGTAAAAATTGCAAGTACTGATGCTGTTGAAAATGCTGCATTTAAAATTGAAGGAGAAGATACCTATGCTATTCAATTTCACCCAGAAGTATATCATACGACTGACGGTAAGCAGTTACTTCAAAATTTTTTGGTAAATATTGCTAAGGTTGAGCAAAATTGGACTCCTAACTCTTTTGTAGAAACAAAAGTTACTGAATTAAAAGAACAATTAGGAAATGATAGAGTAGTGCTGGGGCTTTCAGGAGGTGTAGATTCTACAGTTGCTGCAGTATTATTACACAAAGCAATAGGTAAAAATTTATACTGTATATTTGTGAATAATGGATTATTGAGAAAAAATGAGTTTCAGAATGTATTAGATCAATATCAGTATATGGGACTTAATGTAAAAGGTGTTGATGCTTCGGCACGTTTTTTGTCTGAGCTAAAAGGAATTGAAGATCCTGAGTTAAAACGTAAGGCAATTGGTAAAGTGTTCATTGCCGTTTTTGATGATGAAGCACATCGTATAAGTGATGTAAGCTGGTTGGCACAAGGCACTATATATCCTGATGTAATTGAGTCAGTTTCTGTAAAAGGCCCGTCAGCAACTATTAAATCACATCATAATGTAGGCGGTTTACCAGATTTTATGAAGCTGAAAATTGTAGAGCCTTTGCGGATGTTATTTAAAGATGAGGTAAGAAGAGTAGGAAAATCTCTAGATATTGAAGCTGAATTGTTAGGAAGACATCCTTTTCCAGGACCGGGATTAGGAATTAGGATTTTAGGAGATATAACAGCTGAAAAAGTAAGGATGCTACAAGAAGTAGATGCTATTTTTATAAACGGATTAAAAAAATGGAATTTATATGATGATGTTTGGCAAGCAGGAGCAATGTTATTACCTGTAAATTCAGTAGGTGTTATGGGTGATGAACGAACTTATGAAAAAGCAGTAGTTTTACGTGCGGTATCATCTACTGATGGGATGACGGCTGATTGGGTAAATTTACCCTATGAATTTTTACAAGAAACATCAAATAAAATTATAAATGGAGTAAAAGGTGTGAACAGAGTAGTATATGATATCAGCTCAAAACCACCGGCAACTATTGAATGGGAATAATCCCATCCTAAATAAAGCTTCGCTTGGTAACTTTAATTAAAACTATGTTTTAATCTCGTTAATTCAAAGGGAAAGACTTTAAATTTTAAATGGAATGAATAAAATAAAATTATCTGTACTGTTACTTTTTTTTGGTATGCTTTCAGTCTTTTCTCAAGAAAAAAAGTATACCAGCTATCAAGCACAAAAAGGTGAAACGGTTTATAGTATTTCTAAGAAGTTTATGATAACTCCAAATGATCTATTGCAATTAAACCCTGATATAAAAAACGGAATTGCAGAAAATCAATTGATTATTGTTCCTAATAAAAATTATAAACCTGAATTAGATACTCAAAAAGGAGATTATGTTAAGGATGGATTTTTATATCATAAAGTATTACCAAAAGAAAATTATTTTAGACTAAAGAAAAAATTTGGGGTCTCTAAACGTATATTAAGAAAACATAACCTTATATTAAGAAGCAGTGATTTGAAAGTGGGACAAATCATTAAAATTCCTATTAAAAAAAGACATCAAATAGCAAAAATAAAAGTTGAACTCAGTAACACCAAACCTTATTTGGTAAAACCTAGAGAAACCAAATATAGTATTGCAAGACGTTATGGTATAAGTGTACAGAGATTAGAAGAACTCAATCCACATATTAAAAATGGGCTGAAGTTAGCAGAAATTATTAAAGTGCCTGACACTAGAGAAATTCCAGATATAAATGAAGGATTTATTACACATCAAATTGAAAATAAAGAAACCTTATTTAGTTTAAGTCAACAATTTAAAATATCTCAAGAGCAATTAATAATGCTCAATCCCGAATTAAGAGATGGTGTTAAAGAAGGAATGCTCATTAAAATTCCTGTTGAATTCTCAACTGAAAATACAAGTGTATTTGTGCCAAATATATCTTTAAATGAACAGTTAAAAATTGCCATGATGCTCCCATTTACAAAAAGGGGGAATAGTTTAGATTTTAAAAAGAATAGAATCTTAAATAGAGTAACCGATTTTTATTTAGGAGCTTTGATAGCATTAGATTCAGTTAAAAATCAAGGTTTATCTGTATCTGTAAAAGTATTTGATACTCAAAATAATACAGGTGTAATTTCAAATATATTAAGAAGTAATGATTTTAAGGAGTTTGATGCTATAATTGGTCCCATGTTTTTAAATAATGTGAAATTTGTATCTCAAAATTTAAAATTAGATTCTATAGCAATTATTTCACCGGCATCATCTAAAGATCATACTGTGTTTGCATCTAAAAATATAATAAAAGAAATTCCTTCTGACGAATTATTAATCGGTAAAGTTTTAGAGTATATTAAAAAGAATTATACAAATCAACATTTAGTTGTGATTGCTGATGATAAAAAAGAAAATGAAGAAAAAATTAATAAAATAGTTGCAAAACTAAATTTGTTGGATTCTCTTCAAAAAGTTATGGTTTTAAAACCTAAAGATGGATATATTAAACCTGAATTATATAAAAAAACCGTTTTAGAAGATAAAGAAAATTGGATTGTGTTGATAACTCAAGACCCGATTGTAACCTCAGATGCTGTCAATAATTTGGGAGTATTACCCAAAGAAATAAAAGCAACGTTATTTGCATTAAATTTTGGAAATAATTTTGATAAAGTTCTAAATAATCACCTAGATAGACTTAATTTTCATTATCCAACTTCTAGTTTTGTAGATTTTGAAAATAGTCAAGTACAAAATTTCATACAAAAATACAAAGCAAAAAATCATGCTGAACCTTCAGAGTTCGCCTTTAAAGGTTTTGATATTACCTATGATGCACTATTGCGTTTAGCAACTTATAACGATACTGAAAGTGCTTTTAATGGTGGTACTTCTGAAAGAACATCCTGTAAATTTCAGTATACTAATAACCTTGGTAAAGGTTTTGAAAATAAAGGCGTATTCCTCATAAAATATGATGGATTGAACTTAAAGAAAGTAGAATAACTGAAACTTTTGAAAAAGGATTGTTAGATTAACACAATCCCTCAAAAAATTAGAATACTACCCCGTCTTTTACTAATATTTAAAATTAAAGCTAAAAACAAAATTTGAAGTTAGTAATAAACTCCTTCCCTTAAAAAGGGAATGTGGACACGCCCAAGCGGGGACGGAAGGGATAATTATCATAAAAAAAACAGTTACACCAAAAACGTAACCGGATTTTCAATAT
>CAZHYX010000191.1:0-6455 GCA_964536675.1 uncultured Flavobacteriaceae bacterium | reverse complement strand
CATTTCCAAAACGTCCTTTTCCTCCAAGAGAATCAGAATGGTCAACCATACCTTTGGTAACAACACTTACAGTTTCAAACCCACAATGTGGATGTGCAGGAAACCCAGGTACGTTTGCTCCGTGATACATATTCCAACCATCTTTGGAAGCGAAATCTTGTCCCATTGGTCGACCTTCTAAAGAAACATTTGGCTCCATATTTTCATTTCCGCCTGGAAATTCATCATAATGATAGGAACAAAAAATAAATGGATCTTGTGTTTCCCAAGGAAGTATTAATGGTTTGATGTTTTTAATTGCTGAGTGTTTCATTTTATTGTATTTTCATAAAAAGATAATGCACCAGAAGGGCAATTTGAAATTTGTTTTTTTAATTCTTCAGTACTTGCATTTTCTATAGTTATCCAAGGCTTTTCTTTGGGTTTATATACTTTAGGTAGTGATTTAACACATATCGCAGCGTGTTGGCAAATTTTTGGTTGCCATACTATTGATATGTCTTTGTTTGAATATTTAATTTTATCAACCATGTTGTTTTTATTGGAATTAAATTATGACAAAGGTATAATTAATATTACATTTGTACAAGTACTAACTAAAAGGTAAGTGTAAAAAATATGAATGATCTAATGAATTGTCCCTTGCGAAAAGCTTTAAAAGCATTTGGTGGTAAGTGGAATTTAATCATAATTAAATCGGTTGGAAATGATGAGCTTAGGTTTAGTGAAGTAAAGGCTAAAATTCCTGATATATCAGAAAAGGTACTTATTGATAAGTTGAAACTTTTGACTGAAGAAAAATTGATAATTAGAAAAGACTTTAAAGAGGTTCCTCCAAGAGTAAGTTATAAGTTATCAAAACTGGGATTTCAAGCATTGACTATTGTTGTACAAATTGAAGAATTTGGTAAATTAATGACAGACTAATTTTTTCCAATTAGGTTCGTTGTTCTAATGGTGTACAACTTAAAGATATGAATGTGTTTTAATGATTCTCCTCTTGAAATGATTTAGAGCTGTGTAATCAAAAAACCATTTACTTTAACATGAGTTCGATATAATAATTCAGTTTTATAGCTGACAATCAGAGCTTTAAAGTAAATTAATAGTTTAAGTATCTCCTTGAGTCTTTCGTCTTCGCTTAAGATAAACTAAAGGCGAGAGATTTTTTAAATAGGTCTTCATGTACTCGGAACGCTTGAATTGTCAAAGTCTTGAAAATCAATATAATTAACTTTTCTTCCTCTTTTTCACCTTTGCATTCAGCTTTTCCTTTTTGCCTTTGTAACATGCTTTTTCTTGAGAAGTAGTTTCTATTATTACGTTATATTTTTTTGTGGTTGTGTTATCGGCAGTTTTTACTTCTTCTTTAGCGGTTTAAGTACTTTTAGCTTAGTTGATGTTTTTCATCAACAGTTATAATTTATTGGTAAAAAACATCAACAGTGGCAAAAATAGTTTTTAATCAATTGCTGATTTTTGACTCATTCTTTTTAATAATAATGTGGATACTTATTGACAATTTCGTTTACCGCAAAATATAGAGTATCACAGTATCTATATAGGGTGTTATGTACTATACATATTGTTATTCTTTTATCACTTTTATTGTAGATTTATTACCATCTTCATTAAAAATTACTACAATATATATACCTGACGGATAACCTATTAAGTCAATACTTCTATTTTTTATTTTTCCATTTTTAATCATTGTACCAGATTGTGAATACGTTTTATATGAGTTAACGCCATCGCTATTTTTTAGATAGAGTATTCCATTACTTGGATTTGGAAATAGTATAGTCTTATCTTTTTCTAAATTATCTGATATGCCTAATACATCTAATTCGCCATTAAAAATATTTACAGAATAAGGAGAAATAACTAAACTCCCATTGTTTAAATCTGACCAATTTGTAGATTCCATAAGAAAACTATTTTGTGCATCCCACAAATATTTATCTAAGCTGTTAGGAAGTAGTCCAGTCATTTGTACTTGTATATTTTGAATAGATGCTGTACGATTAATCAAACAAAAAGAATAGTTATTTGAATCTTGATCTATTGTTGAGTAAACCAATAGTTTTGAATTATCACTCGAACTACTTTGAACTAAATCACCTTGAAAATAATTGTTAAAAGCTTCAAATAAAAAGGCGTTATCGTCTAGGATATCTCCTTCAATTATTGACATATCAGAATATGGGGCAACATTCCAAAAGCAAGTTCCATCAATACCTGCTTTAATACTTTCGGTCATAATTATAGCATCATAAACAGCACCTTCATACGATTGAATATAATCACATCCTTGGAAAGACAAATTATATTCAGTCAAAAAAATAGGCAAGTAATTATTGCCTGTAATCGTATTTATATTTTGACGGAGTGTATTTAAGTCTGAAACAGCAAATTGTGCAATATCATATATATCTTGAAGACTATTTGTACAATCGCCTGAATAAGTATGACAAGTAATAAAATCAATATCTGGTGTAATTTGAACCAATTGGGTTAAATAATCAATATTAATCCAAGCTGTAGCAGCAGCACCAACTTTAATTGTAGGGTCAACTGCTTTCATTGCTTGCGATGCTGTTTGAATAAGTGTTGACATTTCATTTACCGAAAGACCTGGAGTAGCAAACCCTTGTTCACGTTCATTTGGTATTTCCCAATATTCTATTCCTAATTGATGGTCAATATTGACAATTTGTACTAAATCAGCACAAAATTGAGCAAATGTCTGAGGGTTTTGATAATCATCTTCACCCAAAGCTCCACTTGGAATATTTATCATTACTTTATATCCTTGTTGAATTAAAGGAGTTAAGGCTTGATTTATTTTAGAAGAATTCCAAACTCCGTTGTTTAGCCAATTTTCTGGGCTAGTATTATCAATCATTCCCCAACCATGAAGCCGAATAAAGCCTTTTTTTTGAGTAATAAGTTCTAAATTCCCCATAAATATTGGATCATTAGAATAAGAAGGAATAAAATTGGCTGGACTATTAACTCCATAAGCGTATTCTGGTATTGTTCGGATAGTATTATTCCAATCTATATCTATATTTATTGTTTGAGCATTTACCGATACTGAAGATGATAAGACGAAGATGTATATCAATAATGACTTGATAAATAAATGATTCATTTTTTTTAATTAAATACAACGTAAGGATCTGGTCGCGTTTTAATACTGAGCTAAATTCAGTTCAAGTAAACGAATCTAGCCATTTTTGATGAGAAAATCAAGTTATTTTTTACTTATATTTTTAGAACTAAATTTTTATTTCACTCTTTTGTTTGTGTTTTTATCTGCTATAAAGGCATAAAAAAACCATTCACTTAAGGCGAATGGTCTTTTAAAATTATTTAAGAAAGAGTAGCTTTAACTTTTCTTTTCTTCCTCTTTTTTATCTTTACTAGAAGCTTTTCCTTTGCAAGACTTTCCATCTTTTTTGCCCTTACAAGATTTTCCTTCCTTTTTACCTTTACATTCAGCTTTTCCTTTTTTATCTTTGCAACAAGATTTTTTTTCAGTAGTTACTTCAACTACATCTCCAACATTTGTAGATTTTACTTCCTCTTTTACTTCTTTTTTTACTTCTTCCTTAACAGTTTCTGTACTTTGAGCGTTAGAAAATGCAATAAAGAATAAACCAAATAATAATGTTAATGCTACTTTTTTCATAAATTTTGTTTTTAGAGTTTTTAAAATTTTGACAAAAATACTCAATTTTTTGAATAAAATTTAAAAAAAATGACTTTCCTAGAAACATTTTGTACCATTCTTGCGTCTTTAAGTTGAAGACCGAAATAATTATGAGATTTGAAAATAATTCCCTTACATAAAGAACAATTAATCTTGATTAAAAAAGCCCAAGCTAACAACCAAGAAGCACAGCGAAAATTATTTGCACAGCATGCTCCTAAAATGCTAAGTGTATGTAGACAATACATCAAAGACCTGCATTATGCAGAAGAGATCATGTTAAACGGATTTCTAAAAGTATTCACCAACCTGCATAAGTTTGAATCTAAAGGAAGCTTTGAAGGGTGGATACGCAGAATTATGATTAATGAAAGTATTTCATTCTTACGAAAACGAAAACGATTGGTTTTTGTTGATGATGAATCCTACTTTAAAACAGCAACAAGTAATCAGTATGAAACTGAAACCAATGTAAGTGAATTGCAACAGTTAGTAGATAATTTAGAAGATGATTTTAGAATTATTTTTAATCTGTACGTAGTTGAAGGCTATAAACATAAAGAGATTGCTAAACTGTTGAAAATTACTGAAAGCGCTTCAAGAATACGATTTTTTAGAGCTAGAAAGCAATTACAAGATAAATATAAACAACTTAAAAAATTGGAAAATGGAAAATAATATAGAAGATTTGATTCGTGATGATTTCCGAAAAAGAGAAATTCAACCAAATGCTAATTCTTTCGAAAGATTAAATGAAAAATTAGAAGCAAAAGCAACTAATAAACGTAAAAAAATAGTTAGGGTTTTTGCCTACGCTGCAAGTTTTATAGGATTGGTTTTTATATTACAATCAGTATTTAAAACAAATGATAACGCTACTAATGAGCAGGTAATTACAAATGTAAAAATCAAAGACTCTACAGAAATGTCAATTATTGAAGAAAATACTTCTATAGCTGTAGAACAGCCGCAAATTAACGAGACAGATGAGTTATCCTCTATAAAAAAACCTTATAAAACGATTGCGATTAAAGAAAAGAGAGCAACAAATTCACAAGAAAAAGTTCAATTAAAAATTTTAGAACATAAAATTATTGAAAAAGAATTGGCTGTAGTTGAGACTATTTATAAAGAAAGTATCATACTCAATGATACTTCAAGAATACTCCCGATCCCCATGGCTACCGGAACTATCGGGATGATAATAAAAGAGATAACAGATGAAGAGTTAGATGCATTATTGGCATCTGCGAATCAATTACTATCAAAAAAGAGTAGAGATAGTATTACTATCAATGCGCGATCGATGCTTTATGAAATTGAAGTTGAAATCAATAAACCTTTACCCGAAAAAGTGTTGTTAACACTTAAAACAGGAGTCACAACTATAAAAGAATTAGTTAGATCAAATGATAAAGAAAACAATTAAAACATATATTATGATAAAAATTATAAGCACCTTAATTATATTTCTACTTTTAAGTTTTTTAAATGTACAAGCACAAGAACAATCATTTGAAGAAAAGGTTAAAATTCTTTCAGATAGAATTGAAAAAGTAACAGTAGAAGAAAGATCAGTACTTAAAGAACAAATAAAAGAGATCAATGGACGCCTTGAAGCAAATGAAATTTCTGAAGAAGAGACACAAAAATTAAAGAAAAGCGCTGCTGAAAAATCAGCTCAAAATATTCAGCAAAGAGTGTCAGAAATTGAAAAACAATTGCAAGACCTTATTCAGCATAAAGTCGATAATGAAATATTTACTGAAGATAACAGAAGAAGATTTCGTATTGGTGGTCTTGATATTGATTTTAGCGATAATCATCATAGAAGATATAGAAGGCATAGAAGAACAACTACAAATACTGTATTTGCATTTGGATTAAATAATTTAGTGACCGATGGTTTTTTAAATTCTATAGATGATTCAGAATTTAAATTTTGGCAATCACGATTTTTCGAATTTGGAGTAAACCATAAAACGAGGGTTTTTAAAAATAGTAGTTTATTATATATAGATTATGGACTGTCAGTGATGTACAATACATTAAGACCTAAACAAAATCAGTATTATGCTACTAATGGTAATACAACATTGCTTCAAACACATGAGATGGATCTTGACAAATCTAAATTTAAAAATGTACAATTAGTAGTTCCGGTGATGTTTGAATTAGATTTTAGTAAACCAAAATTCTCAAAAGAAGACGACAAATTTCATTACAGAACAAACAGGAGTGTTAGAGTAGGAGCGGGTGGCTTTGTTGGAGTTAATTTGAAAACAAAACAAGTGTTAAAATATAAGAATAATGATATTAGAGTTAAAGAGAGGCAAAAAGGAGATTTTAATGTTAACAATTTTGTGTACGGATTAAGTGCCTTTGTCGGTCATAAAGATACTAGCTTTTATGTAAAATATAACTTAAATGAGTTATTTAAAAATGCTACTACAAAACAAAATAATATATCATTTGGAGTACGGTTTGATTGGTAATTTAAGGATTGTATTTTGTAACAATTATAGAGAATAAACGTCTTACTACTTTATTAAACAGAAAATCAAACCATGAAAAATAAGAATAGCATAATACAATTTGGTGAAAACGTAGATGGGTATGACATTCCCGTTTTAAATGAACGTGAAATAAGAGCAGCAGCAGGAATATTATTTTTATTTATGTTTATCTCTATAATGATAGTCATATTTACAAATAGTTTTTTGATGTTAAAATATAT
>CAZHYX010000190.1:0-6495 GCA_964536675.1 uncultured Flavobacteriaceae bacterium | reverse complement strand
TGCTCTTCCGATCTATAGAAATAGCGGAAATCCAATAACTGGCGCAACTGTTCATATAAAAAATTACAATACGGGCAGATATAATAAACTAATCAACAAAACCCTTACAACTGATAATAAAGGGCAGGTTTCATTTACTGTAAAGCAACGACATTCTAATGTTGTTGTTACCGTTAATCATGAAAAAGACAAAGCTGTTTTTGGTGATTTTTACCTACGTGAATTATATAGAAATCGTACTAACAAGAATTATTCTAATACAAGCACCTATTTATTTACAGATAGAAGTATTTACAGACCTGGACAAACGGTTTATTTTAAAGGTATTGTTGTCAATTCAAAAAATAACAAAGCCAATAGCGTTAAAAATAATAATGTTAGTGTTACCCTCAAAGATGTTAATTATCAAGATATAAAAACGCTAGAATTTACAACGAATGAATTTGGCTCATTTAGCGGTGAATTTATATTGCCATCTTCTGGATTAACAGGTCAATTTAGTATTGAAACCTACAGAGGTAGTCATTATTTTTCAGTTGAAGAATACAAACGTCCAAAATTTGAAGCTGAATTTAAACCTGTAACTGAAACTTATAAATTAAACGATAGTATTACGGTAAAGGGTACGGCTACTGCGTATGCAGGAAGTATGATTACCGATGCAAAAGTTTCGTATCGTGTGGTGCGTACAGCACAATATCCTAAATGGTATTGGTATTATCGTCCCTTTATTTCGTCTGATGAATTGGAAATTACACATGGCGAAAGCATCACAGATGCCTCAGGTAATTTTGAGGTTACTTTTAAGGCTATCCCCGATTTAAAAATAAAAAAGAAAACACAACCTATATTTAATTATAAAGTCTTTGCCGATATAACGGATATTAATGGCGAAACCCGTAGTACGGAAACGAATGTTAGAATAGGCTATCATGCCTTGGAAGCAACAGTTAGTATTACCGATAAGATTGATAAGTCTATAAAAGATCATAAACTGAATATCAGTACTAATAACTTGAACGGAGAATTTGTTGCTACCAAAGGAAATATAAAAATCTATAAACTCAATGCACCATCGAATGTATTGCGCAAACGACCATGGGTTGCACCTGACTATCAAAAATTTTCAAAGGATGAGTTTAAAAAATTGTTTCCACACGAAGCTTTTAAAAATGAAAATGATGCTACCAATTGGGAAAAAGGAACATTGGTTTTGGAATCTGATTTTGATACCAAAAAGTCTAAAGAAATTAAACTAGGTAATATCAAAAAATGGATTTCTGGCAAATACATTATAGTCTTAGCTTGTAAAGATAAATTCGGACAAAACGTAAAAGATGAACAACGTTTTAATGTGTTTAGTAATAAAGATAAAACAGTTGCTGACAATCAGTTATTCTCAATTAAAACAGATAAAAATGAATATCAACCAAATGAGTTCGTAAAACTTAACATTGGTTCAGCTTCTAAAGACATTTCTGTAACAGTTATCATTGAAAAAGATCATACTATCATAGACACTCAAATTATTAGATTGTCTAATAATATTAAAACCATAAGCATTCCTGTGTATCAGAAAGATGTTGGCGGATTTGCCATTCATTATCAATGGGTAAATCACAATAGTTTTGGTAGCGGAACTCAAAATATTAGCGTACCATATCCTAAGCATGAATTATCTATTGAAACCACCACGTTTAGAGATAAACTACGACCGGGACAAGATGAAACATGGAGTTTTAAACTCAAAGGTACCAATCGTGATAAAGTTGCAGCAGAAATCTTAGCATCTATGTATGATGCTTCATTAGATCAGTTTCGACCTCATCAGTGGGGTTTCAACCCAATTCATCAACAATATTATTACTCCTATAACCGAAGTAATGCCGGTCATAGTTTCGGAAATGCTAATTTTAATGTACGTCAAGAAAATCACCCTTATTATGGGTATTCTTATCAAGGTTTTGACCAACTCAATTGGTTTGGACTTCATTTTGGATATAGTTCAAATATTAGAATTAGAGGATATGCGTCAAAAAAACTAGAGAGAAATATGTCGTCAGCTCCAATGGCTGTGGAAGCTCGGTTAGATGAGGTTGTAGTAACCGCTTTATCAGGTAAAGCTGCTGGCGTAGAAATAGAATCAAAAGAGTCTGACAAATTTGGACTTTTAAATGCAGGTGAAAACTTAACAGATTATGAAATATCAAAACCTCAACAAGAAAAACCTTCATTAAAAGGTATCGTAGCGCGTAAAAACTTGCAAGAAACTGCTTTTTTCTTTCCACATTTAAAAACGGATACCGAGGGTAATGTAAGTTTTAATTTTACAGCTCCTGAGAGTTTAACACGTTGGAAATTACAGTTATTGGCACATACTAAAGATATGGCAGCTACTACCATGCAACTAACTGCGGTTACTCAAAAAGAATTAATGGTATTACCGAATCCGCCACGATTTTTACGTGAAGGAGACAAAATTACCATCGCTTCTAAAATTGCGAATCTAACCGACAACAATTTGAATGGAATTGCACAATTAGTGTTATTTGATGCTTTAACTAATAAGGATATTACGAAAAAGTTATTATTGCACATCGATAATTCCCTCCCTTTAGGGGAGATGTCTGCCAAAGGCGGACAGAGGGGATTTACAGTTAACGCCAAAGGAAACACAAATGTAAGCTGGACACTCCAAATACCATTTGATGTACAAGCCGTAAAATATAAGATCCTTGCCAAAGCAGGTGACTTTACTGATGGCGAAGAAAATGCCTTACCGGTCTTATCAAATAGAATGTTGGTAACAGAAACTTTACCAATGTGGTTGCGTTCTAACCAGACTAAGACATTTACATTAGATAAGTTAAAAAATAATACCTCAACAACTCTAAAAAATCATAAATTAACCTTAGAGGTAACTTCAAATCCCGCTTGGTATGCTGTACAGGCACTACCTTATTTAATGGAATATCCTTATGAATGCTCTGAGCAAACATTTTCACGTTACTATGCCAATGCATTGGCAAGTCATATTGCGAATTCCAATCCGCGAATACAAGACGTTTTCAATCAATGGAGGAATTCCGATGCATTACTTTCTAATCTGGAGAAAAACCAAGAGTTAAAATCAATAATTATTCAAGAAACACCTTGGTTACGTGATGCACAATCAGAAACCGAGCAGAAAAAACGTATTGCCTTATTATTCGATTTGAATAAAATGAAAAATGAATTAGAATCTGCTGCTCGAAAATTAACTCAGATGCAAATGTCTAATGGCGGTTTCCCTTGGTTTAAAGGTGCACGCTATCCGAATAGATTTATTACACAATATATTGCTTCGGGGTTTGGACATCTTAACAAGCTTGGTGTCTCTTCCAGCGCAGTCGAGAAGTCTATGCTTACCAAAGCAGTAAAATTCTTAGACGATGAAATTTTAGATGATTATAATGACCTATTAAGACAAGCTAGTATCATCCGAAAAAAAGCAAAAACAAAAGCAAAAGGATTAAAGTTAGAACGCGAATATTTGGCAAGAAACCATACAAGTCATTTTCAAATTCAGTATTTGTATATGCGTAGTTTCTATAAGGACATTATCATATCTAAAAAAGTTCAAAAAGCGGTAGATTATTATACAAATCAGACCTATAAATTTTGGTTAAATCGTAATTTATATACCAAAGGAATGATTGCTTTAATCGCCAAAAGAAATAATAATACCAATATAGCAGATAAAGTAATTGCTTCTCTAAAAGAAAATAGTATAACAAGTGATGAATTGGGAATGTATTGGAAAAGCAACACCGCAAGTTGGTTTTGGTATCAAGCTCCAATTGAGACACATGCTTTATTGATTGAAGCTTTTACGGAAGTGGAAGGTGACACAAAAACCATAGATAATTTAAAAATATGGTTACTAAAAAACAAACAAACCAATCGTTGGAAAACTACAAAAGCAACTACAGAAGCAGTCTATGCATTACTCCTTCAAGGTACTGACTGGTTAGAAGTAACTGATTTTGTAGATATTACCATTGGTAGTGAAAAAATCGATCCGTTACAACTAGAAGACAGTAAAGTAGAAGCTGGCACAGGCTATTTTAAAACTTCATGGACAGGCACTGAGATCACACCTGAAATGGCAACTGTAAAACTCAGTAAAAAATCGGATGGTATTACTTGGGGAGCATTATATTGGCAATATTTTGAAGATTTAGATAAAATTACCTCAGCGGAAACTCCATTGAAATTAGCTAAAAAATTATTCCTTAAAAAGAATACTGATAAAGGTGAAGAAATCTCAGTTATAAACGAAGAAACGCAATTAAAATTAGGCGATTTGGTCAGAGTACGTATTGAATTAAGAGTAGATAGAGCTATGGAATTTGTACATATGAAAGATATGCGTGCTGCTGGCTTTGAACCCGTAAATGTATTGTCTCAATACAAATATCAAGACGGATTGGGTTATTATGAAAGTACCAAAGATGCTGCTACCAATTTCTTTTTTGACTATTTACCAAAAGGTGTCTATGTATTTGAATATGATTTGCGTGTCAATAATAAAGGTGACTTCTCTAACGGAATCACAACTATACAAAGCATGTATGCTCCTGAGTTTAGCAGTCACAGTGAGGGGATTAGGATAAAGGTGAAAGGTTAGAAGTTAGAAGTTAGAAGTTAGAAGTTAGAAGTTAGAAGTTAGAACAAAAGTAAATAGTTTTGTCATTCCTAATGGTAAGAATCTAGAAACACTTAAAGTTCTGATATTCAATACTGTTAGTGATTTACACTCACATTTCATTTTTTATTATTCTATTATATTTTTCACAAACAGGCACTAACTTCAATAAAAACCCGTTAGATTAACTAACAAAATAGGAGAAACTCTTACCATATGTTTGATGACGACGATATTGAAGGAAAATCACATGAAGAAATTGTAAAAATGCCAGTCTACAAAAAAGCATGGGAAATCATGGAATTAGGTAGTAAAATTGGCAGTACAATTTGTAAAGATGATTATGACGAACTTGATGAAGCTGAAGGTGAAATGCTTGAAAGTTATGCACATCATATTATAGAGAACTCATATACCATTCCTACTAAGATAGCTGGGGCTGAATCAGCTGATATTTATGATATCAGAATGGAAAATGCGGCTTTAATAAGAAAAGCTACTCGTGAAATTTTAACTAGCTGCTCAGGACTGCAGTTAAGCGGTTATCAAGAAAATGATTTTTTGCAACTCTTACGAGATGAAATTGAAGAATTTCGTGTGCTTTTTGCCGAATGGGTAAAGACATTTGATGAATGGGATTATACTATTGATCGTTGGGGTTTGTTTAATCCGCCCGGTGTAAACTATGATGATTATGACCCAGATGATGAATTACCATTTAACCCTGATAATTTTTTTGATTGATTATTAATATAGACTCTTTTATTGGCATAAACTTTGATGCTTATTTTTCAACTAAAAAAACTACCTCAATGTTATACAAAACCTCAAAACTATTTTTTTTAAGTATCATACTATTTCTATACTCATGTTCTAATGATTCTGACCCAATAATACCACCTTCATTAGAAGCAACCCAGTTTTTAAATGAGACTTACGGAAATGAAGCTAAACAAGATTATGATATTTATTTACCTAAGGACAGAACAACTAACACCCCTGTAATCATCATAGTTCATGGCGGGTTTTGGTCTGCCGGTGATAAAGATGACATGAATTTATTAGTATCTATTGCTCGAAGTAATTCCCCTGAATTTGCAGTTGTAAATACTAATTATAGATTAGCAACACCAACAACTAATCAACATCCCACTCAAATTAATGATTTATCATCTTTAATTTCAGAATTAGAGGTTAAAAAAGAAGAATATCAAATTTCTAATAACTATTTCTTTATTGGTGTAAGTGCTGGTGCACACTTGTCACTTTTATATTCGTATCAAACTGATACAAACCATAAAGTTAAAGCTGTATGCTCAATTGTTGGGCCGACAGATTTTCTAGACCCGGCTTATCTAAATTCTACAAATACACAGTTTCAAATAGTTGCTGAACAGTTTTTAGGTGATTCTTTTGTAAATAACCCTACTTTGTATGAAAATGCAAGTCCTATTACACATGTTGATGTTTTAGATGCTCCCACAATTTTATTTTATGGCGGCGCTGACGACTTAATTCCTGTGAGTCAAGCTACACGTTTAAGAGATCAATTAACCTCTGTTAATGTACCTGTTGACTATACTTTATTCCCAGGCGTTGGGCATGATTTGGTTGGTGCTGATTTTAATGAGATTGCAATAAAAATTAATACCTTTTTTGAACAGTATAGGTAATTTTTTAAAGACCTCACAGGTTTTTAAAACCTGTGAGGTCTGCTATAAATAGATACTAACAAGGTTTGACCCTTTTAGAGTTAAGTTTATTCATTTGATTAATTCAACTTATAAGACAATTCCATTTCATCTAAT
>CAZHYX010000189.1:0-6503 GCA_964536675.1 uncultured Flavobacteriaceae bacterium | reverse complement strand
ATCACTATGAGTAAAGTCTATAAAAAACCGAAAAAACAATATCTAATAACTGGTGTTAGAAAGATTATACCTGTAAAATCATCTAATATTGAGGTGAAGTCAGGTACAGTTGATAAACCTTATCATGTAATTGTTAATGGAGATACAAAATTAAATGTAAAGGTTCCAGTAGGTGGTTATTATCCCGAAACGCCAAGTTTTAGAAAAGGAAACGAAAAATGGATATATCGAATGCTTAGTAAGCATTCACCTAATTTCACACAAGCAGATGCAGGTATCCAAACAGGTAGGTTAATATCTTTTAGAGTGCGTAAAATATTATGTGGTAGTGCAATAGGTTGGGTAGAAGCATTTCATACCTATCCTGAAAATGTACTGCCTAACGGATTTTATTTCTCAGGTAATTGCCCTTCAAAAATAGCTAAAGCAGAATGGCGTTGGTATCAAGAAGATAATAAAGGTGCAATAGTAGGCGATGCAAAAGTTTTATATGGTGACACTTTACAGTTACATATTGAAACCGAAGGTTTAAATGGAGATTATATTGAAGTTTCTTTTAGAGAAGATGAAGAAAAAACTATTATTGCAAGTACAGAAGGAAGAACCTTTAATGGTAAATTAATACTTAATATACCCATAAAAAATGTTTGGCGTAGTAAACTGTTTAACTTTTTTGAAAAATTGGGTAATGATGTTTTAGAGGTTACACCTATTTTTAGTTATAAAAATTATTATACCGAAAAAAAAGGAGAAATTAAAGGTAAACCTATTAAAATTCAAAACAAAGTAAGAGAATTTAAAGTGACGAAGAGTGATGTGGTACCGGTATCAGTTGGTAAAGTAGCAACAAACCCTTTAAAATATAATCCTTGTAAATACACCAAAATTACGCTTCAACAAAAAGAACGAGATGAATATGTATTTTTTGATGAAGCAGCTAAACTTTATGGACAAGAAAAACTCTATCAAATAATAGCGGGTAGTAAAAAGCTTGAAGATAATTTAGTGACTATTGTTCTTGATAAATTAACAACAAACCCAAAAGTATATTGTTTGGAAAAAGAAGGGCATAAAGGATGTGTTTTTGAATATAATGAAACCTTAAAAAAATGGATAAAAGAAGAAAAAGATACGGAATTAAAATTGATTCCAATTTATAAGTATCCCGATTTCTCTCTACAAGGGAAAAGTAATTTGAGTGTTTTAACAGATTATGCACAAAACATTATAATACCCATAACATATATTTGGCCTGCTAGAAAAGCACTAGCTCAAAAACAAATAATAAAGGTAAATACCTGCAGATATCAAAAAACAATCAATCTTGAAATTTACCCAGATATTGAATGGGATCTTTTGTTTTCTATAAAATTTGATAGCCCTTTAGCTTATAAACATGCCAATATGCCACCAGGTAATATTTATAAAAGCCATCAAGAAAAAGCCAGAAAAACAGGTTATAATAAATGGTATATTGGCAAACACGGTAAAACCAGATTTGAATTAGGTTTAGGTTTAGGCGCAAAATGGGATAATCATGAAGCAAAATTAGGAACAGATTGGAAAAGGAAATTTGAGACACTTGCAGGTGTATTTCAAAAAGCTTATGAAATGGCAGATAAGGTTAAGAACGGAGCTGGAGGTAAAATGAAAAAATCTTCTGTACCTGTAGGTTTTGAAATTATGTCACCTGCTGTAGAAGCTAGTGTCAACTGGAAAATGGTTTTACCAAAAAAAGACAATCTAGTTGCAATTGAGGGTAAATTAGACTTTAAAGCATCGCCTTTGGTAGGAGCAAAATTGATTATTGACCTTTTAGCTGCTGCATCAAACCTTAACCCTGCTGCAAAAGTAATTTACGAATCTGTAAATGCTCTTGTTGATGATATTGGTAAATATGTCACGTTTACTCTAGAATTTTATGGACAGTTAGATATTGAATTTAATGGGCTAACTATTAATAGTATTACAGGTATAGATGGAGGAGAAACGATGATTAAGGGAAAGATGGGGATTAAATTAAAACTAAAACTTGAAATAAAAGGAGAAATAAAAGGCCGTATAATAACAATAAAAATGGGCTTTACAGCTGAAGCTGAAGCTGATGCTTATTTTGGAGGAGACTTTAAAATAGATGCTGACGATACTGGTATTTTTATTGAGCCTACTTTAAAGTTTTCTGGACTGCTTGTAAAGGCGGAGATAACGGGTTATTTTGGGAAATTTAAACGTACAATAAAACTAGAAAATAAAAATGGTAACCCTATCGAAGTAGTAGATAAAGAGGAATGGGCTATCGGCAAAAAGTATTTAACTAAATAATAAAATAATGCAAGATATAATTAAACACCCTTCTTATGACATATATGTAAGAAGTGCTAACTGTAATTATGAGATTTACATTAATGATGTTTTAGTTTTTATTAATTTATCTAATCCGATTGAGTTAGGTACAGGGACAGGTGTTGATATTCCAATGAATACAACTATTTTGAAAAATGGTCAGCATAAAATTAAAGCAAGAGTTTTACCCAGGATAGGAATGAAAAACATTGATAACTACTGCTTTTTAGAATTAGAATTTTTACTAGCAAATACAGATAAAATATACATTCCTAAAAATCAACGAAAAGAAGATATAGAATTATTGAAAATACAAACTCCTTGGAAAAAATTAGAAAAGAATATTAATTTGCCTTTTTTCGACCTTGAAGGCGAATTTGAAGCCACCATGTTACCTTTCGAGTTGGTAGGATGGACAAAATCTGCAAATTTAAAAGACGAAGACGAGAAACAACTTTTTAAAGAAGTGATAGCTTATTATCAAGAGCTACATGCTATATTAAAAAAAAGAGATGCTGTAAAATGGGAAAAGCTTCATGAAGAAAAAGAAGCACTAATAAGTAAAGCATTTTATTATGACTATCATGTAAACGAAAAAAAAGACCCTGCTTATACAGCAATGGTTAAGGGTAGAAAAAATGCTACAGCCGAATTGTTTAAAGAAGATGGCTTAGACCTAGTACCTTTAGTTGCGTCAGAATTAAAGTTACTCATTCAAGCAGAAGGCAGATTAGTAAGTTTAGTACGATCAGACAACACACCTGCACTTCGTTTTAACGACCCAAAAAACGAAGGGGAAGTAGAATTTGAAATGCGTTTACATAGAAAACAAAAAGGAAGTAAAATGAGTATTATTTAATATGAAACGCAGACATTTTGCCAAAAAAGTATCAGTTTTAGCCTTTGGAGTTACATTATTACCAACTTATGTTAGCTGTAATACAAAACAGAAAATATCATTAGACAGTCTAATGGGTAAAGACGCTAATGTATTAAAACAGTTTACTATAATAGGTAATGATAAATTTAGTTATGTCAATCTTAATGAAGATGAATTTGCTACAGAATTTAAAGCAAAATCTGCCGTAATTTATTTAGAAAACCAAAAAATAGTTGGATATACACTTAGTTTAAAGAAGAATATTTTTCAAGAATTAGAAAAAAAATATGGACAAGCAGAACAAGAAATCAATAATCATTTTGGTAAAAAATGGGTTTGGCAAATAGATAGTATTGTAAGGTCATTAACAATTGTTAAAACAAATTCTTTATTTCTATATAGCTACTATTTGCCTAAAAATAATCTTATTGTTTTTTAAATAAAATGAGTTTGTATATAGAAAATGAAGTTTATAGTAAGCTTATTATTCTTGTTTATACAGTGATGCACACCAAAAAAACATTAGAACAGCAAGCTGCAGAAGTGAATACATCTTTGATGTGAATGGTATCACTAATAAACTTATCAAAATGAACAAAATAATCATTTTATTGGACTATTTTGTTTGTCCTTTATTATTGTGTATTATAGGTTAAAATGTTAAGTTTGTAGTCAGAAAAGCATTCCATTCAAAGTACTTAGAATTGGAAAATATTCAAAATTTTTTTATTTTTAGCAAATGGCTCAATGGGAAGGAAAGTCTAGAGGGACAGTTTTAGGATATAAAATATTTATTTTTTTTATAAAAAAAGTAGGTCTAAGCTCTGCATACTTCATTTTATATTTTGTAGCCTTTTATTTTCTTTTTTTTTCCCCAAAAGGAACCAAAGCTGCATTTTATTATTTTAAAAAACGCTTAAAGTATTCAAGTATAAAAAGTATTTTTAAAGTTTACCAGAGTAACTATACATTCGGACAAACAATTATTGATAAAGTTGCCATTTCTTCTGGATTACGAAATAAATTTACCTATGAGTTTGATGGAGGTGAAGAATTGAAAAAATTACTCAATAATAATCAAGGTGGTATTTTAATAAGTGCACATGTCGGAAATTTTGAAATTGCAGAATTCTTTTTTAAAGAAATAGATATAAATTCACAAATAAATATTGTTACTGTTGATACTGAGCATAGTGATATTAAAGAGTATTTAGAAAGCGTTGCTAAAAAATCAAGTATCAATTTGATTCTAATAAAAGAAGATTTTTCACATATATTCGAAATTAATACCGCGCTAAGTAATAATGAATTAGTATGTTTTACGGGTGATAGGTATTTTGAAGAAACACGGTTTCTAACTGAAGAGTTATTAGGTAAAGAGGCAAAGTTTCCGGCAGGACCATTTTTATTAGCATCTAGATTAAAAGTGCCTGTTGCATTTGTGTTTGTTATGAAAGAAACCAATAAACATTATCATTTATATACCCGTATTGCAACAGCTAAAAATAGAGATGCACAAGGGCTGTTAAAAGAATACACTCAGATTATAGAGAGGGTATTAGCTAAGTATCCATTACAATGGTTTAATTATTTTGACTTTTGGGAAGATATGGATACAAAAAGGAGTAACTAAAAGTATGAAAAATGTACTTGTAATATATTATACCCAGTCAGGTCAATTATTAGAAATTGCTCAAAATGTGGTAAAACAGATGGAAACTTCTGATGAGGTTTCTTTAACGTATCATCAAATTAAACCTGTTGAATCATATAATTTTCCTTGGAAAAAAACTCATTTTTTTGACGCTTTTCCTGAATCGTTTTTGCAAATTCCCTGTGATTTAGAAGAGCCGGAGGAAGAAGTATTGACTAAAACATACGATTTGGTTATTTTAGCATATCAAGTATGGTATTTAACGCCATCTATCCCAATAAATTCATTTTTAAAATCCGATAATGCAAAAAAGGTTTTAAATAATACTCCCGTTATAACCGTAATTGGTTGTAGAAATATGTGGATACAAGCTCAAGAAAAAGTAAAACATTTGCTTCTTGAAACCCAAGCCAAATTAGTAGGAAATATTGCACTGGTTGACCGAAATATTAATCATATAAGTGTGATTACCATTTCTAAATGGATGTTTAGCGGTAAAAAAGAACGCTATCTGGGTTTTTTTCCTAAACCTGGTGTTTCACAAAAAGATATAGACCAATCAGTAAAATTTGGAACTCCAATTTTAAATAATCTTTTAAAGAATGACTACACTAAGCTACAAAATGAACTATTAGAATTAGATGCTGTTCGTATAAAACCATTTTTAGTTTTAGTTGACAAAAGAGCAAATATTCTATTTGGTAAGTGGGCAAGCTTGATTATTAAAAAAGGAAAAGCCGGAGATCCAAAAAGGAGAAAATGGATAAAAGCATTTAATTATTATTTATTATTTGCCATTTGGTTAATTGCACCTATAGTATTTATTGTATTTTTGCTTACTTATTTTCCTCTAACGCGTAAAATAAAAAAAGAAAAAGAGTATTACACGTCTGTTAACTTAAAATAGACAACAACCAAGAATAGTGCTATAGCCAAAAGTAGTGCAACCAACTAATGAATGAAGTTTACATAACGAGAATTGCCAAATATTTGCCTAACAAACCAGTTTCTAATGAAGAAATGGAAGAGAAGTTAGGTCTTTTAAATGGTAAGCCATCTAAGGCAAGGCGTATTGTTTTGCGTAATAATAAAATTAAAAATAGATATTACGCTATTGATGATAATGGTAATATTACTCATAATAATGCACAATTAACTAAAGAGGCAATTGAACTATTATGTGATGATGATTTTACAACAAATGATATTGAATTACTTTCTTGTGGTACTTCTAGTCCAGATCAAATATTACCATCACATACGGCAATGGTTCATGGTTTCTTAAAAAATAGAAATTTAGAGATCAATGCTGCTTCCGGTGCTTGCTGTTCAGGTATGAATGCTCTAAAATTTGGTTTTTTAGCGATAAAAGCTGAACAAGTTACAAATGCAGTTTGTGCAGGTTCAGAAAGAACTTCTTCTTGGATGACGTCAACTACTTTTGAAGAAGAGATTAATCATTTAAAAACCTTAGAAGAGCAACCAATTATTGCTTTTAATAAAGAATTTTTACGTTGGATGCTTTCTGACGGGGCAGGAGCTTTTTTATTAGAAAGTGTACCTAAAGGAAAATATCCTTTAAAAATTGAATGGATGGAAGGCTTTTCTTATGCACATGAATTAGAA
>CAZHYX010000188.1:2804-6512 GCA_964536675.1 uncultured Flavobacteriaceae bacterium | reverse complement strand
TTATACAGATTCTTTTAATGATGGCAAACCTATTGAAGAAAATTGGATCAACCGAAAAAACAGTGAAGATTTTAACGGATTGGTAAATTATGAAAATGATTATCAACCCAAAGCAGGACGTTATAATGTTGGCGAAATGAGTAATTTTACACTATCACCTATGCTGATTAAAGCTATAGAACAGTTGAATGAATGGCAACCTAAAAACATTCAAGAGTATTGTAAAAGTATCTCAAAAAAAGCCATTAAAAATTTACAAAATTTAGGATTTTTTATTGAAGATGATGCTTTTAGAGCCCAGCATTTATTTGGAATTTACCTTCCAAAACATATTAATTTAGACAAACTAAAAACTGAGTTTTCTAAAAACAATATTTATGTTTCTTTTCGCGGAAATGCAATTCGTGTTTCGCCTAATGTTTATAATTCGGAAAGTGATTTTGAGAAGTTGGTTGAGTGTTTTAGAAAAAATTAGAAATTAATAAGTTGGTAACTATTTAAAACAACCTTCCTAGTTTATCATTTAATGGAACTGATAAATCAATAAATTCAAATTTTAAATTATGTGATTTGCTTAAAGGATCAATCATTTTACTTAATGACTTCCTATCTTTAGTAATATATCCGTCAATTTGTCTATTGTGGATTTGGGCAAACAACTTAATGTCATTAATAATTACTTTTCTTTGTTCTAACTCTCTCAAGTCCTCATTACCTTTTAGTTCAGCAAAAAAATTACCAGCAGTTTTTGCATCTGCATAATCAAACTCTAATAATTTGAATGCATTTAGAGAAAGTAAATTATCAGGGTCATCGCCAACAGCATACTCACTAACAACAATAGTAGAAAGATAAAGTTCTATCTCATTCTCCAAAAAATATTCAAAATACTCTACAGTGTTTTTATGAAAATCTGCATCTGATTTTAATAATCTAATACAAAAAGAGCTATCTAAAAGAATACTATTTAGTTCTTTCATATACCTTCAGTTTTTAAATCATCTAACCACGTATCCACATTCGTAATTTTACTCAAGTTAATTGATGCTTTTTCAATTACCTTATCTAAAAGGGATTTATTAAAAACAGGTTTGTATTGAATAAATTCTATTAATTCTAAATCAGTTAATTTATCATCTTCTAAACTCTTTTTACCTCGAACTTTTATTCCGTATGGCTTATATGTTTTTTTCTCACCGTCCATTATTTGCTCTTTTGTAGCAGAAATAGTGAGGTTTCCATATTTCCTGTTACTTATATGTAAGTTGGGATTTTTACCACCTTCTTGATAAATTTCACCATAAATATAAAACTCACTTTCATAAAAAGTTGGAGAAATCATTTCAAAATTTGTTGAATAGTCAATTATTAGAGAAGATTCTTCAGAAATTGAATTATTAAATTGAATAGTGTACCCTTCCTGTACAGCCTTCTTTTGAAATTTATCTATTACAGATTGTCTTTTATAATCTAAAAAATCAAGATTATTTCTATTTTTTATTTCATTAGTTAAGCCATTGAATAAAATAACGGCTGTTATAGGTAAAAAGAATTTATGTTTTATTGAACCTTCTCCAATGTCATATGACATGTGAGGTCTATTTTGCTTTTCTTTTCTATTTGGATATAAGAATGACTCAACATCTGATATAAACTCTTTAACTTCATTTATATCAATGTCTTTAGGGCTTAAAGTATTGTCTTTATTGGTAATTCTTAATTCTATATAACCTTGTTCTTCCATGCTTCTAAAATACAAATTTATCGAATATAAAAACTACAACTTATAAATGAAATAAAAATTAAAACGATCACTAAATACTATTCACGCGTTTAATAGCCTTTGTAAAATCTTCCAAATCATTATCATTCATTACCAAATGTAATGCTTCATCACTTACCTTTTCTGCATTATCTTGAGGAAAACCCAACCCAACGGCTACACGTTTTAACACAGAGACTTCATCTTTTGAAACCTCATCATCTGCATAGATCATTTGGGTTAAATTATATAATCTTTCAATTCGAGCATCATAACTAACAGGAGGATTGATAGGATGTTTTTCAGGATTTTTAACAATTTTTTTATATTCCTCTTCGCTAATTTCCAACCATTTTGCCAAACGCTCTAATAATTGTTGCTCTCCTTCTGTAATGATATGGTCAGCCATTGCTAACTTTACAATACTTGCAAAATGACCAATGTTTTTTTTATGAGCTCCACTTGAATATAAATCTGATATCGACATATGTTTTTAATACTTTTTGATTAATTTATCTCGTTTTTATATATTTCTTTTATCTTAAAATTAAATTCCTCTAACGTATAATTATTGATAATTAAATGAATTGCTTTATCGCTTATTTTTTCAATGGTATCTGTTGGAAATCCTAAATCGATTGCAATTCGTTGTAAAAGTTCAACCTCATCTCCAATAATTTCGCCATCAATAAAAATCATATTTGTTAAATTGTACAACCGCTCTATTCTTTCGTCATAAGTCACTGGAGGATTGATTGGATATGCCTCCGGATTTTCCAACACATTTTTATATTCTTGTTTCTCAATTCCTAGCTGCTTTGTCAATCTATCTAATAATTCTTGTTCTTTTTTATTAATCATAAAATCTACTCTAGCCAACTTAATAATATTAGCAAAATGAGCTAGTTTTTTTTTATGAGCTTTACTTAAAGATAAATCTGAATTTTTCAAAATGTATTTATTATGGCTCAAAGATAAATAAACTGATTCTCTTTTCAACTAATTTTATTACCTATATATTTGCTCAAAATTCAAACAATTGAGTAAACAAGCAATTGTTACTTTATATGAACAATCATCCAAATTAAAACAGATTGTTCACTATTTAC
The DNA here is from genome assembly GCA_964536675.1 of uncultured Flavobacteriaceae bacterium. Lineage (GTDB taxonomy): Bacteria > Bacteroidota > Bacteroidia > Flavobacteriales > Flavobacteriaceae > Aureibaculum. Next base: position 3,641 of record CAZHYX010000188.1, on the reverse strand, counting down.
AACAAGAAAACCAAAAGCTAAATTTACAGCATTTGGCAGGATCTTCATTGTCTTTTATTATTTCAAGCTCTTTTAAACAAGTAGAAAAACCTTACTTGATTATTTGTGATGATAAAGAGGAAGCTGCTTATTATTTGAATGATCTAGAACAGTTATTAGGAGAAAAAAACGTGTTGTTTTATCCCGGTTCTTATAGGAGACCTTATCAGATAGACGAGGTTGATAACATAAATATCCTCTTGCGTTCTGAAGTACTAAACAGGATCAATTCCAGAAAAAAACCAGCAGTTATTATTACCTATCCTGATGCATTATTCGAAAAGGTAGTTACCAAAAGTGAATTAGAAAGAAGTACCTTAAAATTACATGTTGGGGAGCATATTTCACTCGATTTTATTAACGAAATGTTATTTGAATACAATTTCAATCGTGTAGATTTTGTGACTGAGCCTGGCGAATTTGCTGTGCGAGGTGGAATTGTAGATGTTTTTTCGTTTTCTAATGAAGAACCTTATCGAATTGAATTTTTTGGCGATGAAGTAGATAGCATCAGAACTTTCGATATTGAAACACAACTCTCAATTGAAAAAGAAAAAAAAATCAATATTCTACCTAATATTGAAAATAAAAAATTACAAGAAAAACGTGAAAGTTTTTTAAAATATATTTCTAATAAAACGGTTATTTTTGTTAAAAATAAAGAGCTCCTTTTTGGCAAACTAGACAAACTATTCGATAAAGCTATTACTACATTTGCTGAAATTAAAGAAGGTATCCAACTTTCTGAACCTACAGCTTTATTTTGTGATAGTGCCTTAATCAAAAAGCAATTAAATG
>CAZHYX010000188.1:0-2794 GCA_964536675.1 uncultured Flavobacteriaceae bacterium | reverse complement strand
ATAGTTTGGTGACGATTGGTCACAAAAACGTCATTGCGAGTAAAGCGAAGCAATCTCATGATGAGAGTTCCAATTTAATTAAACCTGTCAGGTTTGAAACTATTCCCCAACCCTCATTCAACAAACAATTTGATCTACTAATTAAAAACCTAAATGAAAATACTGCAAAAGGATTTAAAAACTATTTATTCTGCTCAAATGAAAAACAAGCAGAACGTTTTCATGATATATTTAGAGATGTAGATGAAGATGTTGTTTATAATGCTTTTGTTTTCCCATTATACCAAGGTTTTATAGATAAAGAGCTTAAAATTGCTTGTTATACCGATCATCAAATTTTTGAACGTTATCATAAGTTCCGCCTTAAAAGCGGATTCACTAAAAAGCAAGCCATTACATTAAAAGAACTCACTAATCTTGAAATTGGCGATTATGTAACACACATGGATCATGGTATTGGTAAGTTTGGCGGTTTACAAAAGATTGATGTTGAAGGAAAGCAACAAGAGGCAATAAAACTAATTTATGGTGATAGAGACATCTTGTATATCAGTATCCATTCGCTTCATAAAATTTCCAAATTTAACGGTAAAGATGGCAAAGCACCCAAAATATATAAATTAGGTTCGGGTGCTTGGAAAAAACTCAAACAAAAAACCAAAACACGCGTTAAACAAATTGCATATAACTTAATTCAACTTTATGCTAAACGTAAAATGCAAAAAGGATTTCAATACAATCCTGATAGCTTTATGCAACTGGAATTAGAATCTAGTTTTATGTATGAAGACACGCCCGATCAACTTACCGCAACACAAGATGTAAAAGCCGATATGGAAAGTGAACAACCTATGGATAGATTGGTTTGTGGCGATGTCGGTTTCGGCAAAACAGAAGTCGCCATACGCGCTGCTTTTAAAGCTGTCGATAATGGCAAACAAGTCGCAATACTGGTTCCAACTACTATTTTGGCATTTCAACACTTTAAAACACTTAGTGAACGATTAGCTGATTTTCCGGTAGTTATTGATTATCTCAACCGATTTAGAACCACAAAACAACGTACCGAAATTCTAAAAAATTTAACTTCCGGAAAGATTGATATTATCATCGGTACACATCAATTGGTCAATAAAAAAGTAATTTTTAAAGATCTAGGTTTATTAATTGTTGATGAAGAACAAAAATTTGGTGTCTCTGTAAAAGATAAACTCAAAACCATCAAAGAAAATGTTGATACGCTTACATTAACCGCTACGCCTATCCCTAGAACCTTACAATTTTCGTTGATGGCAGCTCGTGATATGTCAATTATCAATACACCGCCACCCAATCGTCATCCTATAGAAACGAATGTTATCCGCTTTAGCGAAGAGATTATTAGAGATGCTATTCAGTATGAAATATCGCGAGGTGGACAGATATTTTTTATCCATAATCGTATAGAAAATATCAAAGAAGTTGCCGGTATGTTACAACGTTTATTGCCGGACGCGAATATTGCTATTGGTCACGGGCAAATGGAAGGTAAAAAATTAGAGCAACTCATGTTGGCATTTATGAACAATGAGTTTGACGTATTGGTTTCTACCACTATTGTTGAAAGTGGTTTAGACATACCCAATGCGAATACTATTTTTATAAATAATGCGAATAATTTCGGATTGTCAGATTTACATCAGATGCGTGGTCGTGTGGGGCGCTCCAATAAAAAAGCATTCTGTTATTTTATTACACCACCTTATCATATGATGACCGACGATGCTCGAAAACGTATTCAGGAATTAGAATTATTTTCTGATTTGGGTAGCGGTCTAAATATTGCCATGAAGGATCTAGAAATACGTGGTGCAGGAGATTTATTAGGTGGTGAACAAAGTGGGTTTATCAATGATATAGGGTTTGAAACCTATCAAAAAATACTCAATGAAGCCATTGAAGAGTTGAAGGAAAATGAATTTAAAGAACTATATAAGGACGGTTCTGACAAACCCAAAGCATTTGTAAAAGAAATTCAAATTGACACTGATTTTGAATTGTTATTTCCTGATGATTATCTCAATATTATTACTGAACGATTAAATTTATATAGAGAATTAGGCGACTTACAAACAGAAGAAGAACTACTACAATATGAACAACGACTCATTGATCGTTTTGGAGAATTACCCGTTCAAGCACAAGATTTATTAGACAGTGTTCGATTAAAATGGGTAGCAAAAAAACTAGGCCTAGAACGTATTATTTTAAAACGAAATAAACTTGTCGGATATTTTATTGCAGACCAACAATCACCTTTTTATCAAACAAAAACATTTACCAATGTCTTACAATTTGTACAACAAAATTTGACAATCTGTAAAATGAAGGAAAAAGAAACCAAACAAGGATTGCGTTTATTGCTCACTTTTGATACTATTACTTCAATTGAAAAAGCGTTGGAAGTTTTACAGAAAATATGATTTGTCATTCCTGCGCAGGCAGGAATCCAGAGTGTAAGAATTTATGATGCATTTGAAATGGTAATTTAATTTTAAATTGTTAAGCTAAAACCAATTTAAAAATATAATTGATTGAATTAGATTCCTGTCCGCACAGGAATGACAACCGTTATGAAAACCATTCACAAATATTATGTTTAGATACTAGCTAGTAAAAGAAATGGCACAATCTATATTGGAATGACAAATGATTTACAACGTAGGGTTTACGAACACAAAACCGGAATCAAAAAAGGTTTTATACCAATTTAACATCATAATGTCGCATTGAAATTGTTTAATTTTCACAATAT
>CAZHYX010000187.1:0-6544 GCA_964536675.1 uncultured Flavobacteriaceae bacterium | reverse complement strand
TGGTTCGCTATTAATCATTCCCTTGGGTGTGAAAAATTCTAACATGCTCGTTTCATAATATAATTTGTTGATTGGTTAAAACTTATAAACTGCTGCTAAAACGAATGAACTTAAACTTTTTTGAGCATCTAGGTCGCTATCAATAAAGAAGTTATCTGAGCTTGAATCTAGACGTACTTCAGGGATAATTGTTAGATCGCCAACTTTGATATTTGCTGTTAAAGTAGCTGTAATGACACTTGAGTCTTCAACACCGGTTCCGATAGCACCAAAATCATTGGTTTCTACAAAATATTCACCTCTGAGTCCGATAGCAAAATTTTCTGATGTAGATAATTGAGGGTATAAAGCTACACCTGCAAATCCTATTTTAGCATCACCACTATCGCCATTATCATATAGTGCAGCGTTAATTCCTAAAAAGAATTTTTCAGATAAATCTACTCCGCCAGTATAATCTATTTCAAATGCTCCATCATCTAGTAAGAAATTTAAGAATTGATCTGCATATCCTAGTTGAGCACCAAATGCGTAGTTACCTGTTGGATTGAATTCTGTAGCATCAGTAGGGTTCATAACTGCTAGCATTAGACTAAAATCGTCTGATAGTGCAATATCTGCTTTTAGTCCTGTATGACTGAAAGGGCCATACGAAAACAAATAAGAGGTACTGTAATTAAAATTGCCTGTGGGCGAGATAACTTCATAACCCAAAAAAGTATTGAAATTACCTAAAGTCAATTTAACTGATTCGCTCACATTCCAATATGCATATAATTGATTAATAATGTTTGAGCTACCTTCTGGTCTTAATAAAGGTGAATTGAATGTGGCATCTTCACCACGGGGTCCATAAACCAGATCTGCTACAAAGCCAACTTTCTCTCCCTCATAACTAACAATAAGGTTTGCCATACCGAGGGCAAAACCGGGTAAATTAGCAAATGACGACCCTGGTGCAACGGCATCTTCGTCATTTGGACCATTTAAGTTTGTTCTATAATAGGCATCTATACTGCCACTAAAAGAGATTTTTTTTTCTTCTTTTTCTTCTTCTTCTTTTTCCTGTGATAAGGCCACGGTATTAATTAAAAAAAGTAATGCTAATAAGGGTAATTTTGTATTCATCATATATTATCTGTTTTAATTGTTGCTGCAAATATTTACACAAAAAATCATTTAAACAAATTTTTACAGGGTAAGTTATTTAATAAAAGATTAAAAATGAGTCTATACCCTCAATAAAATAGGGATTAAAATTATTAATTGATAATTTTGATACTTTTAAATAGGTATAATAAGGGGTGTCCTTAAAAATGGAATTGTAATATTGAGAATATCATAAAAATTCAATTTTGTTAATAAAGCAAAAAAAAGCTGAGCTTAATAGCTCAACTTTTACAGAAATGAATGTTTTTTGGTTATTAAGGTGGGTTCTAAAAATTCATTCACATCAAAATTTTCATAGTTTTTCAGAGGCAACTAAAATTTTGAAGTACTATCGTGATAATGCAATAAAATTTTAAGAAGTATATGGAAAACTATGGAAACCTTTATGGGAACAAAGATAACAAATGATCTGCTTCGTTATATTTTTTTTCAATAGCAAAGCTATTCAAAAAAAAATAGTGCCTTGCATCTCATTTATTCTCTTTGTTTTTTGAAAGAAATGAATTTTTAGAACGCACCTTAATCTCTCAACACACTCCTAGAAATTACAATTTTCTGTATTTCAGAAGTACCTTCATAGATCTGTGTAATTTTTGCATCGCGCATTAGGCGTTCAACATGATATTCTTTTACAAAGCCATAACCACCATGAATTTGTACTGCTTCTACGGTATGGCGCATTGCCATATCAGCAGCGAATAATTTGGCCATAGCACCAGACAAGTCGTAATTATTACCTTGATCTTTATCCCAGGCAGCTTTCATACACAAATGTCTTGTTGCCTCAATATCTGTAGCCATATCAGCTAATTTAAAGGCTATGGCTTGGTGTTTACTAATTTCTTTACCGAAAGTTTTACGTTCTTTAGAGTATTGCAAGGCTAGTTCGTAAGCGCCTGAAGCGATACCTAATGCTTGTGAGGCAATACCAATACGACCCCCAGCTAATGTTTTCATTGCGAATTTAAACCCGAAACCATCTTCGCCAATTCTATTTTCTTTAGGCACTTTTACATCAGTAAATAATAATGAGTGTGTGTCAGAACCACGAATACCTAATTTATTTTCTTTCGGACCAATTTCAAAACCTTCCATTCCTTTTTCAACAATTAGTACATTGATTCCCTTATGTCCTTTGTCAACATCGGTTTGTGCAATTACTAAATATACACTTGCAGTGCCACCATTGGTTATCCAGTTTTTTGTTCCGTTTATAAGATAATGGTCACCTTTATCAATTGCAGTAGTTCGTTGTGAAGTTGCATCGCTACCGGCTTCAGGTTCACTTAAACAGAAAGCACCAATAATTTCACCGGTGGCTAGTTTGGTAAGGTATTTTTGTTTTTGCTCTTCGCTTCCATACGTTTCTAAACCCCAACATACCAAAGAATTGTTTACAGACATTACAACAGAAGCTGAAGCATCTATTTTAGAAATTTCTTCCATAGCCAAAACATAAGAAATAGTATCCATACCGCCACCGCCATATTTGGGATTAACCATCATACCTAGAAACCCGAGCTCTCCCATTTTTTTAACTTGTTCGTGCGGAAATTCTTGTTTTTCATCACGTTCAATAACACCTGATAATAATTCAGTTTGCGCAAAATTACGAGCAGCATCTCGAATCATTATATGTTCTTCAGTAAGGTTAAAATCCATAATAATTTATAATTATTAAATTCGTAAAAATTGTCTTCAAAGATACTTTTTTAATAGCAAATTTTCAATAATGTTTTAGTATTTTTACCAGATTATGAATAATAAAAGTTGGCACTGTATTGGTGTAATGAGTGGAACCTCATTAGATGGTGTAGATTTATGCTATGTTAGGTTTGATTATAATAGTTCTTATAATTTTGAAATTTTAAAGGCAATAACTTATAAATATACTGATACATGGAAGTTAACATTGCAAAATGCTTTCACTACCGATGAAAAATCATTAATAAATTTAGACATTGAGTATGGAAATTATTTAGGAAATCTTGTGAATCAATTTATTGATGAAAACGAGATTTATACTATTGATTTTATTGCTTCTCATGGTCATACCATTTTTCATAAACCAGAAGATGCCTATACTTTGCAAATTGGTAATGGACAAACTATTGCTGATGTTACACAATTAAAAGTAGTGTGTGATTTTAGAACCCAAGATGTGAAGTTTGGAGGACAAGGAGCTCCGTTAGTTCCAATAGGTGATGAGCTATTGTTTTATAAGTATGATTATTGTTTGAATTTAGGCGGTTTTGTAAATGTTTCCTTTAAAGAAAATAATAAACGTATTGCTTTTGATGTTTGTCCGGTAAATATTGTTTTGAATCATTATGTTCAAAAATTAGGATTAGATTTTGATGATAAAGGAAGGATGGCATCTAACGGTAATATGAATGAACAATTATTTGAACAGTTGAATGCTCTTGAGTTCTATCATAAAGGTCATCCTAAATCATTGGGCTATGAATGGATTGTTGATGTTATCATTCCATTAATAGATAATTACCATCTCGAAATAAATGATATATTAAGAATATTTACTGAACATGTTGCTTTTCAAATTTCTAATGTAATTCAAAAGAATTCTAGAATTTTAGTTACCGGTGGTGGAGCTTTTAATGATTTTTTAATGCAGCGAATTGAATTTTATTTAGAACAAAAAATAACTTTACCTTCAACACAGTTAATTGACTTTAAAGAAGCATTAATTTTTGCTTTTTTAGGAGTACTCAAATTAAGTAATGAAGTTAATGTTTTAAAGTCAGTTACTGGTGCGAAAAAAGACCATTCTTCAGGCGTTATTTTTGAACCAAAAAAATTATAATTATTATATATTTGTTATCGTAAGAATTATCAAAACCTCTAATTTAATAATGTCAAAATGAATCAACTTTAGCTTCAAATAAGGAAACATATCGAAATAATTTTATAAATAATAGATTATAAGCTTTAATAAATTAGAAAAATGAAAGAATTACTTAAAAAATACGAAGAGAAAGAACCAGAAATCGTTTTTCATTGGAAAGATCAAGAAACAGAGGCTGAAGGTTGGACAGTTATTAATTCTCTTAGAGGAGGTGCTGCCGGTGGCGGAACAAGAATGCGAAAAGGGTTAGATATGAATGAGGTACTATCTTTAGCAAAAACCATGGAAGTGAAATTTACCGTTTCTGGTCCTGCCATTGGAGGTGCAAAATCCGGTATAAATTTCGACCCCAATGATTCTAGAAAAAGAGGCGTTTTAGAACGATGGTATAACGCTGTTTCACCATTGTTGAAATATTATTATGGTACCGGTGGCGATTTGAATGTTGACGAAATTCACGATGTTATTCCACTTACCGAAAATTCAGGAATCTGGCATCCGCAAGAAGGTGTTTTTAATGGGCATTTTAAACCAACTGAATCCGAAAAAATTAATAGAATTGGGCAGTTAAGACATGGCGTTATAAAAGTTATTGAAGACCCGAGATATACACCCGAAATATCAAGAAAATATACTGTTGCAGATATGCTTACTGGTTATGGAGTTGCTGAAGCTGTAAAACACTATTATGATATTTTTGGAGGAGATATAAAAGGCAAACGCGCCATTGTTCAAGGTTTTGGTAATGTTGGTTCTGCAGCAGCTTATTATTTAAATCAATTAGGAGCTAAGATTGTTGGAGTAATTGATAGAGTAGGAGGTGTGATAAACGAAGAAGGATTTAGTACCGAAGAAGTTAAAACTATGTTTTTAAATAAACGTGGTAATAAATTAGTAGCTGAAGATATGATTCCGTTTAATGAAATGAATAAGCGAATATGGTCTTTACCGGCTGAAATTTTTATTCCAGCGGCAGCATCAAGATTAGTGACCAGAGAACAAGTATCTAAAATGATAGAAACAGGATTAGAAGTAATATCACCGGGTGCAAATGTTCCTTTTGCCGATAAGGAAATATTTTTTGGCCCTATTATGGAATATACAGATGCTAAAATGAGTTTATTACCCGATTTTATTTCTAACTGTGGCATCGCCAGAGTATTTGCCTATTTAATGGAGAGTAGAGTGGAGTTACCAATGAGAGATGAAGCTATTTTTCAAGATACTTCTAAAACAATTAAACAGGCATTAGAAAAAGTATATACCCAACACCCTTATAAAACTGATATTTGTAAGACTGCTTTTGAAATAGCGTTAGAGCAATTGGTTTAACCATAGAGAGATAGCCAAAAAAGGTTTAATCCGATGCTTGTGTCGAAATGAAAAGTAAACTTTTATTTAATATCTCGTACTCTTAAAGTGTATTTATACCAACCTAAGTTTTAGGCAGACATGATAATAAACATGCTGAAGAGGGTTTTACGAATTTATTATTGTATCATTTAGGTGAAACTGCAGAAGTTTTAGTGTTCCTTATTAGAGCAATGACCATTGTTGAGTTATAGATTTACATTGTGGTTTTTATGTTTTAAACAACCAAGACAATTCAAAAAATTCTTAGCATTCAAATTGCCTTGGTAAAATACTTATTGACCTAAACCTGAAACTGGAGTTGACCCATCCGGGCAGGTACTGTTACAGTCAACAAGAATAATTTCAAGATATGGTATGTCATAAGGAAATATAGGTGTTGAAGTTACAATACACCCACAATCATTAGGTTCTGTTGGAAGTGTAAAACCTCCGTTGATACTTTTTTGATCAATTTTATTAAGTGTTTTCACACCGTTTAAATTTGCTAATTTTTTCATAATAAAAAATTTAAATATTAATTAACCTTGAACATTTTAAGACTGTCAAGGTTTCAGTCTACTATTATTATATTACATACAGCATTGACCATTTTGTATTGTGCCAAAACAGGTGTTTCCTTTAAGACCTGGAATAGCACATCTATTGCCTGGACCCTGAAAGAATAATGAAAAACACCCTAAGGGGCAACTGACAAGTTGCCCACCATTAATAGCTTTTTGCTCATTTTTACTGAGTGCTTTAGCACCTTTTAAATTTATTGATTTTTTCATAATTTTAAATTTTAAATATTAATACCAAAAACAACCATAATTACCACACCTACCTGGTTCACATAAAATAAAACCGCTAGGGTATGTTTGGCAACAAATAGACCCTTGCTGAGTACATGACCCATAATAGAAACCTCCACTAATTGATTTCTGTTCTTTTGTACTAATTTTTTTTACACCATTTAAATTTGCTAATTTTTTCATAATAAAAATTTTAAAATAATATTAGCCTTGAACGTTTTGAGACTGTCAAGGTTTCAGTCTATCTTTCGCGAAAAGATTTTTTTATTGGGTCATCGACCCTTTTTCATTTATTAAACACATTTTTAAGTTGATAAAAGAAACGTTCAATCAATCGTAGGTC
>CAZHYX010000186.1:0-6580 GCA_964536675.1 uncultured Flavobacteriaceae bacterium | reverse complement strand
TTTGAAGTAAAACAACGATATATTGAATTAAATATATTATATAAAGGTAATTGATTTATTTTTTACCCAAATATTTTTGTTTTAATCTTTTTTTTTGATGAAATTTTTCTTGAAACCGATGTGTGTAAAACCACATTCTTGTAAATACTTTTTCAAAATCATTACTGCTTAATATAGCATATTCATCACTCATGATTTCAACCATTTCTTTTTTAGGAGTTAATCTAGAAAGATTTTTCATTCTTGCCTCAAAATCAAGCTTAAAAAAAGACATTCTGTTTAAATCAACTAGAAAAAAATTATAACCGTTTTTATTCTTAACAATTAATGTGTTTCCGGGTGAATGATCTTTAAAGTAAATGCCTTTTTGATGTAGTTGCCAAGTAAATTTCGTGAATTGTCTTAGAATATTTTCATGGTCAGGATACTCAGGATTTGTAACCAATTCTCTATAAGTTAAATCATACTTTATATGTTCACAGATATAATAACTATCAAGTAAGCCAAGTAGGGAATTATTTTCATAATAAGCTATGGGTTGAGGTGTTCCTATACCGAAAGTTGTTAGCTTACACGCATATTCATAAGACCGTCTAGCTTTAGACTTTCTAAAATATTGATATACAATTTTATTGATTAAATTCGGAATTTTAAATGACTTTACATTTATCGTTTTATCATCTAGATTAAAAAGTTTTAAACTATTCCTATCTTGGTTTTCAAATTTCTCTCCTTTAGACTCAAAACACATAACAATATCATTGAGTTCTGTTGCGAATTTACTATAGGTTTTATGAATCTGTTTTTTCATTTTTCAGGCGTTAAAAAACATTTATAAACATCTTCATACTGTTTTGCAGCAAAATTCCAGTCAAATTTAGCAAGTTGTTTATTTATTTTTTTAAGCATTTCTTCTTTATTCGTTTTAAAATACTCAAGGTTCTGTAAAAGAGCTGTAGCCATCAATTTAGAATCAAGGTTTTCCCAATAAAAACTGGCTTCTCCTCCAATTTCAGGTAAAGAAGTTCTATTATATAAAAAAATAGGTTTGTCAAAATTTAATGCTTCTACCACAGGTAGTCCAAAGCCCTCTCTTGAAGAAGGGAAAACAAAAGCATGACAATTACCAAACAGGTTAATTTTTTCTTCTTCTGAGACTATTCCTTTTAAAATAATCTGTTCTTCCAAATTATTTTCTTTAATTAACTTTTTTAGATAGATTAGATATTCATCACTTCCCTTACCTGCCAAAATAAGTTTGTATTCCTTTGGGATATAATTCATCATTAAAATGAGTTTATCCAAATTTTTATAAGGTCTCATTTCAGTAATCGAAAAAAGATATTTAAAATCTAACAATTTATCTTTAAATGTAACCTTACTATTAATTAAAGAGTTTCCGTTATAAATAACCTTTTGAAGTTTTGATGAGGCAATTTTAAAGTGTTTATTTACTTCCTTTTTTGTAAAATGAGAAACATAAACTATAGCATTAGCTCTATTAATTTTTTTCTGAATACGTTGTTTAACTTTTTTATCAATAATTTCATCATAAATAAAATTAATATCATGTATTGTAAGTATATAAGGAACCTTTTTATTAATAGGTTCAATTTTGCTGAGTTGGTTGGTAGAATGGAATATAAAGTTCCTACCAAAAATTCCTAGTTGTCGATGAAATGAGTAGTAATAATTAACTATTATATTTTTTTTATTAAACAACAATCTCAAATATTTCTTTTTAGGAATATAAAAAATATACTCTAATTCAGAAACAGATTTTGATAGCGCTTTTGATAAATGATATGAATATTGACCAAAACCTTTATTCATATTTTTTAAATAATGAAAATCAATAAAAATTTTTCTCTTTTTCATACATTATAAGTTTACTACTCTTTTTACCCAATTATCAATGGTATATTTTTGATAAATATTAGAAGGGACAGGCTCATAATTATTGGTAAAAAAAGCTAGAGGAATATCTAAGTTATCTTTATCAATAACTAAAATGTTTATTGGATTATAAAAATCATAATTTATAATGTCTTTATTTGTGGTAATCAACTTTTTCTTATTCCCAAGGCTTTCAAAAACACGAAATGATAAACCATTTTGTCCTTCTCTATGAATATCTAAAAGTACATTACATTGAGCAACTAATTTATTTACCTCTATCATATTAAAACGACTAGTTATATACTCAATTTTGCTAGTAGATTTAATTTTTTCTTTCCCAAAGCTTAAAATTTTATAAGAAATATGGAGTTTGTCTAATTTCAAAGCAATAATATCTATCAATTTAGAGCGATTGCTGAAAGAACTAATATTAAATACTTCAAATTTAATTATTTCAGAATTATCAGATTCTTTAAAAATATAATTTGTAGCAAATTGAAAGTTATTTAATTCAGCATCGTTTGGTTCAAAACTGAACACCGTATCAAAATACGGAGCTACTTTTAAAATTTTTGGTATTCTTTTTATATTATCATTAAAAAAAGTAATCAATTCATCAGCATAAGGTTGAATATTTTTAATAATATACGGAAGTAAAAAATTAGCATTAAGCATAAGTATTTTATCTTGTTTTCCTAATTTTCCTAACTGTAAAAGAATTTTGGTGTTTAGATGTCTCTTTTTAATGTCATATTTAAAAAATGTTTTTGCTATAAAATTAAATATACGATGAAATATAGTTGGGTACTCATATCTGAACTCATGGAAATTGATATGATGAACTATATGTCCTTGACGTCGTAAACTTTTAGCAATTTCTTCATTAATGCCTAAAACATCAAGACTAATAAGTGTAATATTCATTCAGCATTAATTTTATGTTCAAAAGTAAATAAACTAAATGGATTAAAAATTTAGTACTAATTTTTTTCTTTATAATAGTAGTATATTGCTCAAAATTTTTTCTCGAGATATGGATTACAAAAATAAAGAAGAGGGTTATTATAATAATCCCAGACCAGAAATGTTGGCATTTTTGCCTGTAAATGCTAAAACTATTTTAGATGTAGGTTGTGCAGATGGCTCTTTTTCTAAAATAATAAAAGAAAAAAATAAAGCAGAAGTTTGGGGTATTGAATTTATGCCCGAAGAAGCAAAAAAGGCCAGTTTAAAAATTGACCATGTTTTGACTGGTGCTTGTGAAGATAATATTGATAAACTACCAAATGATTATTTTGACGCTATATATTTTAATGATGTGTTAGAGCATCTTGTTGACCCATATATGGTTTTAGGCAAGATAAAAGATAAACTATCAAAAGATGGTGTAGTAATAAGCTCAATACCAAATATGAGGTATCATAGCGCTTTGAAGAATTTAATATTTAACAAAGATTGGAAATATGCTGATCATGGTATAATGGATAAAACGCATCTTCGATTTTTTACCGAAAAAAGTATATATAGTATGTATAAAAATGCGGGATATGAAGTTGAAATACATAAAGGTATTAATGTAACAAAATCTTTAAAACCATGGTTGTATAATATTCCTTTTTTATTTACAGCTTTAGATATGAGGTATTTACAATTTGCTACGGTAGCTAATAAGAGATAGTTTTTATTGAAATACAGCTATAAGATATATGTAAATATCTATCAAAAATTAATTTAAATTAATCTAATTCTCTATGTTGATTAAAATAGTTATAAGTGTTATTGTTTTAGCAATAGTAATTCACTATTTATTAAAGTTTATAAAACATAAATCACTTTATCCTTTTATGCCGTTTAAATATAATTTTAGAAGAAGAAGAATTACTTTTTCAAAAATCCTAAAACTGTTAAAGGAAAGAGAAGCCAAAATAATTGTAGAAACCGGAACTTCAAGAAACGGTCTAAAAAATACTAAAGGAGATGGAGGTGCCACTATTGTTTTTGGTAAGTGGGCACAACAAAACGGTGCGAAATTACATTCAGTAGATATAAGTGAAGCATCTGTAAAAGGGTCTAGAAAAGAAATTGAAAAGCAAGGATTAACAAATATTGCCACAGTACATTTAGGTGATTCGGTTGAATTTTTAAGAGAATTTGATACTATTATTGATTTTTTATACTTAGATAGTTATGATTATTCTAAAACAGATAAGAGTATCCAAATAAAAAGTCAGCAACATCATTTACAAGAATTTTTGGCAATTGAAGATAGATTACATGAAGATACGATTGTTCTTATTGACGATTGTGGTTTACCCGGAGGTGGTAAAGGAAAAACAGTTGTAGAGTATATGCAAAAAAAGGATTGGAAAATATTGATAAACGCATATCAAGTTTTATTAGTTAAAGAAGGCAGTATTAAACTATAGCTTATTTATATTCCATTATTTTTACTGTTATGGATATGCGTATTCTCAATATGCAACTCTGGTTAGAGTAAAAAATAGTATTAGAACGTTTTTAATGAAAACAGAATTAAATAATACCTTAGAGTATTTATATAATAGAGGTATCATTCTCTATCCAACCGATACTGTTTGGGGTATTGGTTGTGATGCCACTAATGAAGAAGCTGTAAAGAAGGTTTTTAATATTAAACAACGCAATGAAAGTAAGAGCCTGATAGTTTTTGTTGATTCACTAGAAATGTTGCAACAATATGTTGATGAAGTTCCAGATACTATCTTTGAAGTTTTAGAAAAGTTTAACAAACCAACCACAGTTATTTATAATAACCCAAACGGATTAGCAAAAAATGTTATTGCTAAAGATAATACAGTAGCTATAAGAATTGTTCAAGATAAATTCTGTAACGAATTAATACATAAATTTGGCAAACCAATTGTTTCAACTTCGGCAAATATCAGTAATAAACCCACACCAAAATCTTTTAAAGAAATAGAGTCTTCTATTTTGGAGGCGGTTGATTATGTAGTAAATTTGCGCCGAAATAAAATATCAAATACCCCATCTGCCATTGTTAAGATTAATGAAGAAGGTGGAGTAGAAGTTATTAGAGAGTAGTCCCATCCTAAAGAAAAGGGAACTTGTGAATCGTTTTATAATAATAATATAATTAAGTTGTCAACTTACAAACAAGCATTATCGTCTGAAGTATTTGAATATATATCTGAAGCTTCTAAACAAATAGGGTTAAAAAGTTATGTCATTGGTGGTTTTGTACGTGATTTTTTATTAAAAAGAAATAACGATATAGAAGATATTGATATAGTGACTGTAGGTAGTGGTATTGAATTGGCAAAAAAAGTAGCTAAATTATTACCAGGAAAACCAAAAGTCCAAGTTTTTAAAACCTACGGTACAGCGATGCTTCGGTTTAATGATTTAGAAATTGAGTTTGTAGGAGCACGTAAAGAATCTTATAAAGAAAATAGTAGAAACCCCGAAGTAGAAGAAGGAACATTACAAGATGATCAGAATAGACGTGACTTTACCATAAACGCAATGGCATTTAGCTTAAATGAATCTGATTTTGGAAAGTTATTAGATCCATTTAACGGAGTAGAAGACCTAAAGTCAAGAACTATCAAAACACCTTTAGATCCAACTATTACCTACTCTGATGATCCTTTACGGATGATGCGTGCTATACGATTTGCCACTCAATTAAACTTTACAATTGAGCAAAAATCTTTAGCTGCCATTTCAAAAAATGTGTCTCGTATTGATATTATTACACGTGAACGTATTGTTGACGAATTAAATAAAATATTATTGTCTGATAAACCCTCTCTTGGCTTTAGGTTATTAGAGGAAACGAAATTACTAGAACGATTTTTACCAGAATTAACAGCTTTAAAAGGAGTAGAGGAAGAAAAGGGACAAACCCATAAAGATAACTTTTATCATACTTTACAAGTGTTAGATAATATTGCTCAAAAAACCGATAACTTATGGTTACGCTGGACTGCTTTGCTACATGATATTGGAAAAGCACCCACTAAAAAGTTTGATAAAAAAAATGGTTGGACATTTCACGCCCATGAATTTGTAGGTTCTAAAATGGTATATAAGTTATTTAAAAGATTAAAAATGCCGTTGAATGAAAAGATGAAATATGTACAAAAATTGGTATTATTAAGTTCTAGACCAGTTGTATTGGCGGAAGATGTTACCGATTCAGCCGTCCGAAGATTGATATTTGATGCTGGAGATACTATTGATGATTTGATGACGCATTGTGAGGCAGATATTACGACAAAAAATCCTAAAAAAATTAATAAATATCTCAATAATTTTAAGTTAGTCCGTCAAAAAATTAAAGAAGTAGAAGAGCGTGATAGTATACGAAACTTCCAACCACCCATTACTGGCGAGATCATTATGGAAACTTTTAACCTAAAACCTTGTAGAGAAATAGGGCAGATTAAAGATGCTATAAAAGAAGCGATACTTGAAGGTGAAATTAAAAATGATTATGAGGAGGCATATCAATTTATGTTGAGAAGGGCTGATAAATTAGGGTTTAGGGTATCTGATTAATACGTTTTGATTCACATTATTTTTTCTCAAAACTCTTTTTTAGTTTTTTTAATTTTGGATCTTCAGGAAAATATGATAAAAGGCGATCTATTAATATATTTCCTATTTCACAATCCTTTTT
>CAZHYX010000185.1:0-6593 GCA_964536675.1 uncultured Flavobacteriaceae bacterium | reverse complement strand
ACAATTCCTGCATTAGCAAGAGCACGTCATTATTTAGATAAAATAAATAGAAAAGACATTACATTAATCATTACAGGAGGAATAAGAGTGCCTGATGATTTTATTAAAGCAATGGCTTTAGGTGCAGATGGAATTGCAGTGTCTAATTCTGCTTTGCAATCTATTGGTTGTGTTGCTGCAAGAATGTGTAATACCAATAACTGTCCTGCTGGAATTGCTACACAAAAACCTGAATTAAGAAAATTAATAAATATTGACAAGTCAGCAACCCAACTCTATAATTTCTTTACTGCCTCTACCGACTTAATGAAAGTTATGGCAAGAGCATGCGGACATAATCATCTGAATAAATTTAATGTTAATGACATCACAACTTGGAAAAAAGATATGTCTGATTTAACTGGAATAAAATTTGGTGGAGTAAAATAACGGTGTACAACAGCCGTATAAAATTAATAATTTACTTTTGTGGATAATACAAAACAATAAACGAAATTCATCAATAAGCATCCACATCTATATTAAAACGAATGGGTCTAAAATCAGCAATAGATTGAAAACTATTTTTAATTTTTTGAATAATTGCTTTAGACTGTTTTAGCGAATTTTCTTTTGGTAATTTTATCAAGACCGTTTTTATATGTTGATTTCTAATACGAGATATTGCAGGGCTAGAAGGCCCCAAAATATTCGAGCCAAAAGAATTATATAATGATTTATACAACCAATCTGCTCCTGTAGTTACTTTAGTATAGTCTTTATGTTTTAAGGTAATTTTCACCAAACGTTGCAAAGGCGGATACTTATATTGATACCGCTCATCCATCTGCTCTTTAAACATAGTTTTATAATCGTTGGTAGTAACCTGTTGTAATATTTTATGATACGGATTAAAAGTTTGAATGGCTACTTTACCTCTTTTTTTAGCACGTCCTGCTCTACCCGAAACCTGTACCAACAATTGAAAACTTTTTTCGTGGGCTCTAAAATCAGGAAAATTCAGCATATTATCAGCATTTAAAACACCAACTAATGATACATTGGCAAAATCTAATCCTTTTGAAAGCATTTGGGTTCCTACTAATATATCTATTTCCTGAGCAGTAAAAGCATTCAATATCTTTTGATATCCATATTTACCTCTAGTAGTATCTAAATCCATTCTTCCAGTTTTAGCTTCAGGAAAAAGTTCTTGTAATTCTAATTCAATCTGTTCAGTACCAAAGCCTTTTGTATCTAAACTCGGACTACCACATGCTGAACATGTTTTTGGCATTGCTCTATTATAACTACAATAGTGACAACGCAATTCGTCTTGATATTTATGATAGGTCAAACTCACATCGCAATTTGGACATTGAGGTGCAATACCGCAGGTTTTACATTGAACAATTGGAGAATATCCTCTACGGTTTTGAAATAAGATAATTTGTTCTTTTTCAGCCAATGCTTCTTCAATCAATTTTAATAAGCGTTCAGAAAAATGGCCATTCATTCGTTTTTTACGATAGCCTTCTTTAATATCAACCAATTCAATTTCGGGTAATAATACATTGTTGAAACGCCTGTTGAGTTCTACCAATCCATATTTTTGTTGTTTAGCATTATAATAGCTTTCAACCGAAGGTGTAGCACTGCCCAATAAGACCTTCGCTTTATGCAGATTGGCTAATACAATTGCTGAATCACGTGCATGATAACGTGGTGCAGGATCAAATTGTTTATAGGATGTTTCGTGTTCTTCATCAACAATGACCAATCCCAGTTCTGAAAACGGCAGAAATAACGATGACCGTGCACCTAAGATCAATTGTGCTTTTGATGAATTATGTAAGATATTATTCCAAACTTCAACACGTTCATTTAATGAGTATTTAGAATGAAAAACAGCTATTTGATTTCCGAAATAACGTTGTAATCTCTGAATTAACTGCGTGGTCAATGCAATTTCGGGTACTAAATACAACACTTGTTTACCTTGTTTTAATATTTCATCAATCAGTTTTACATAGATTTCTGTTTTTCCACTTGAAGTGATTCCGTGTAATAAAGTAACATCTTTATCAACAAAAGATTCTTTTATTTCAGTATATGCATCTTTTTGAAAATCGGTTAATTCTTTAATTGCTTCTGAAGGATTGTCAAAATTTACTCTATCAGTTTGAATGGTATAGACTTCTAATATATCCTTATCTACTAAAGCTTTAATCACAGCAGGAGATCCCTTACTTTTGTCTTGGAGCTCTTTCTGTTTGATTGGTTTTTTAGTTGTTGCTTGCAAAGAGAAGTATGTCAATACTACATTGCGTTGCTGTTTGGCTCTACTTAAACTTTCTAATAATACATTTAACTCCTCTTCATTAGAAAATGATTCGTTTAACTTTATATATTTAACTATTTTTGGTTTGTATTGCTCTGTTATCTCTTCGTTTAAAACAATGGCTTTCTTAACTAACAAACCGTTTAATATGGGTAATACTCGTTTTTTATCTAAAATCTGACTGATTTTTTGAATTGGTAAGCTTGATTGATGCTCCAGCGCTTCAATAATTAGAAATTCATCATCCGTTAAGGTAGTTTCATTGACAAAACTTATATTTTTTATGACTTGTGTTTCGCTTTCTAATAAAAATGCTGATGGTAAAGCAGAACGCATTACTTCACCTAATGAACACATATAATAATCGGCTATCCATTGCCAATGCCGTAATTGATTTTGAGTGACTAAAGGAGTATCATCTAAAATCTGATAAATATCTTTTGCTTCATAAGCAGTTGGTTCAATTTGATGTATTTCAGCAACTATTGCTGTATAAATTTTTGATTTTCCGAATGGTACAGCAACACGCATACCTACTTCTAAAAAAGTAGATTCTGCCTGCGTTATTTTATAGGTAAATAATCGCTGAAGCGGAATGGGTAGTATGACGTTTATATAGTTCAAAGTTTTGAATTATGAGTTGCAGATTTGATTAATGACTCATGCAAATATAACTTATAGTTTAGTTCTAAACTACTACTATTTTAACCACAAAGGGCATAAAGAAAATAAACCACTATGGATTTAAAATCTATAGTTTTAGGGTTCGAATGAAATTCGATATATAAAATTATGAATAACGAACATCAATTAACGATTTTTGATTTGAGAAGTAAACAGGCTATTAATCTTAATTTTTTAAATTCATCATTCGTTAATCAATATTCAACATTCAGAAAATTTATAGAAACTAAAGTAACTACAATAAAATTACAGGGTTTTGCGTAAAAACACAATAAGATTCCACTAAACACTACTACTACCTACTGAATACAAAGTTTGGCACGCTGTTTGCAAAATTATTAGTAATCGTGTTAATCAAAATGCGATTTTAAATTAATTGTCATGAAGAAAATTATAGCATTATTTGTAACAATCATCTCATTAAGCCTTTCTCCCTTAGCTTTTGCGAGCACTAAAGCCGAAGTTAGTAATAACTATTATGGTTATAATAAATATGGAGAAACTTTCACTTTCTCAGAAAGAGGAATTACCTTTTCAATATTCAGAAATGGTGAGTTTGATTTTTATATCAATCCTAGAAATGGTATGCAAGTAGGCTTAAATCTTGATAATGTAAGTATTTCTTACAATTCAGGGTTTGATTATGATGCCTATGTACAATATGATCAATATGGTGCAATTATACAAATTGAAGATATTCCTATTTATTATGATCATTTTGGTAGAATAAGTCGAGCCGGAGATGTGCGTATTCGTTATAATAGAAATAGATTGGTTCGTGTAGGTGGATTACATGTTTATTATAATCATTTTGGACATTTTTCGCACCATACAGGGTTTATCAATAGATTTAATAGACATTATGTATTTCATCCTTTTCACAATTATTTTGTGAGACCTTTTTATACTGATTGTATTGTTAGTTTTAATCCATATAGAAGGTTTTATAACCCTATACGTTACAATTATCGTAATTTTAGAACTAATTTCTGGAGCAATAGAAATTATAGAACAAATAGATCTTTTAGAAGCATCAATTCAAGAGTAGCACGCTCTAATTCTAACAGGAACTATTCTAGACGTTCTACTGTGAGTAGAAGTGTTGCAAGAAATACATCAGCAAGAAGACAGGGTACACAAACTAGACGCTCTGATAATAGTGTAGCTACTAGAAGACAAAGTATACAGCGTAGTAGACAAACACAAAGAAGATCTGTTGAAAATAACAGTACTGTTCAAAGACGTTCTAGCTCTAATAATCGTGTTACAAGAAATAATACAACAGTAAGAAGGTCGGTTTCTCAAAGAAGCACTCAAAATAGAAAGCCTAGTGCTAGTAGGAGAGTTGTACAAAATAACAGCAAACCTACTAATACAGGTCAAAGAAGAACAGTTGAGCGTAGAAATACCTCAACAAGAAATGTTCAACCAAATAGAACCATACAAAGACGTTCAAATCAAAGTACTAGAGTCCAAACAAGAAAAGCGCCTAAACGAAGTGTAACACAACGTACTTCATCAAGAAATAATACTGCAGTAACAAGAAGAAATGCAACAACTTCTAGAGGTAGAACTTCTAGTAGAAGATAATATAGAAAAAGGGAAAACAATTAATGCAAAAAGCCTTACTTAGCTATGAGTGAGGCTTTTAGTTTTTTAATTGTTATACTAAATAAACTACCTCGACCCAAAGGTACGAGGTATTAAATAGGAATTCCCTTTTTATTTCGACGCAAGCGTCGGGGAATTAAACCCTTTTTGGCTATCGCCCTGCGATTAAACTACGCCATCTTTTAAAAACCCCCCTGTGTTATCTATTACATAATTATTCTCTAAAAAACTAGGCTCAAAGTATTGTAATGTAAAAGTACAGTGACTATTATCATTAGTGTATAATTTACCTGTTTTCTAATTTACCTTTAAACACAAACATTAATATGATGGGTATAGCGAGAATACTAACTATAAACATATTTTCTGTAAAAATTTGTGGATATAAAGCTAAGGTCAATACAAAACCACCTACCGCTCCACCTAAGTGTGCACTATGACCAATATTACCTAATTGTGCTTTCATACCGTACATAGAATATAATAAATAGCCTACGCCAAATATATAACCTGGGATAGGTATTGGAATAAAAAACATATATAAACTCATTTCAGGGTTTAACATAATTGATGCATATAAAATTCCCATTACTGCTCCTGATGCACCCACAGCACTATAATAAGGTTCTTTTTTATGAAAGACCAACCCTAAAGTACTTCCAGCTAATAAGCTTCCGATATAAATAATTAAAAATTTAGTCACACCTAAATGGATAATAACCTGATCTGCAAAAAAATATAAAGTCAACATATTAAAAAATAAATGACCTTGATCTACATGTAAAAACCCAGAAGTTAACATCCTTAATTTTTCGCCTTGTAAAATTGGGCCAATATGAAACTTATGTCGTTCAAGAAACAATCTATCAGAAAACCCTTTTAAGGATACTAAAACATTCACTATAATAATTGCAATTACTGCTTTATCCATTTACTCTAAATATTTTCTCAAAGATAAAATTATATACCGATATTTGTCAAAATTTTTTAAATGCAATTTTTAGTATTTATACTTGTATATCCATTTATATGGTTCTTCTCTATTTTACCATTTAGAATCTTATATTTTATCTCTGATTGTTTTTACTACCTTATCTATTATATTATTGGTTATAGAAAAAAAATAGTAATCCATAATTTAAAACTTGTTTTTCCCAAAAAATCTAATGAAGAAATAAAAATTATTACTAAAAAATTCTACCAACACTTTGTCGATGTTTTTGTTGAGATGATAAAAGCATTTACTATTTCGGAAAAAGAAATTATCAAGCGTTATAAATTTACAAATATTGAGGTGTTAAGTGAATTAGAGGCCAACAATAAAAGTGTATTGATATTGGGCTCTCATTATGCAAATTGGGAATGGATATTCTGTTTAAACCTACATGTTAAATCAAATGGTTATGCGGTTTTTAAAAAATTAAAAAATTTATATTTTGATAAAAAAACGCGTGAAACAAGAGGTAGATTTAACACATCATTAATACCCACCAAAGAAATTTTTGAAGTCATAAATAATAATACTAAAAACAATGTTTTATCTATTTACGGATTTTTAGGCGATCAGTCTCCTAAAGTAGATAAAGCGTTTTATTGGTCAAAATTTTTGGGTGTAAATGTACCCATTATTACGGGTTCTGAAATGTTAGCTAAAAAACATAATTTGCCTGTAGTTTCTTTCCAGACTAAGAAAATGCAACGAGGCTATTACGAAACTACTTTTAAACTATTGGCTAAAAACCCTAATGATTTTAAAGACTATGATATTACCGATAACTATCTTAGAGAACTTGAAAAATCAATTTATGAAGCCCCAGAATACTATTTTTGGACACATAAACGGTTTAAGCATAAGGGTAAAGAACCTGCTGGTAGATAGCAATCTTCAGTCGGTAAAAATATTTTTTCAGTTAAAAAACAGATTGCTATACTTCACTTGGTTTTACTCGCAATGACGTAATTAATTGTCAAACCATTT
>CAZHYX010000184.1:0-6607 GCA_964536675.1 uncultured Flavobacteriaceae bacterium | reverse complement strand
TCGGTATGAAAACTACGTCCGTGATTACGCTGATCAATTAAATGTACTTCAAAGTCATTTGAAAATCTTTTGGCAAGGCTTTTCCAATTATCCCCCATTCCTAAAAATCCGTGAATAATTAGTAATGGTTCACCTGAACCTAAAATTTTTGAATACAATATTTTATTCATATTTTTTTAATCTCAATATTCTAGCACCAAACTCAACACTCTTAACTCAGCACTCTTAACTTATTAAGGTACATACTCACTACATTTTGCAACCCTAAATACAGCGATTCAGAAATTAATGCATGACCGATAGAAACTTCTAATAAATCAGGAATATTTTGTGCAAAAAACTGAATATTATCTAAACTTAAATCATGCCCCGCATTGATTCCTAATCCTAGACTTGTTGCTAGTTTTGCACTTTCAACATAAGGTTCAATCGCTTTTTTATTACCCATGGCATACTGCGAAGCAAAGTCTTCAGTATATAATTCAATTCTGTCGGATCCTGTTTTTGCAGCAGCTTCAATTAAAGATAGGTTTGAATCCATAAAAATGGAAGTTCTAATTCCGTTTCTTTTGAATTCAGCGACAATATCTGTTAAAAAATCTTGATGTGTAATAGTATCCCAACCTGCATTTGAAGTAATTGCGTTAACTGCATCAGGCACCAATGTAACTTGTATGGGTTTTATGTCTATGACTAAATCAATAAAATTTTTTATTGGGTTTCCTTCAATGTTAAATTCGGTCGTAACTATAGGTTTTAAATCATAAGCATCTTGATATCTGATATGTCTTTCGTCTGGTCTAGGATGTATAGTAATACCCTGAGCACCAAATTCTTGAATATCAATTGCTGTTTGCACCAAATTAGGAGTATTACCACCTCTTGAATTTCTTAAAGTGGCAATTTTGTTTATGTTTACACTTAACTTTGTCATTAATTATTATAGGTTTTAGGCTATTTAAATGATTAACTGGATCAAAATTAATGCTTTTGTATTTTAATTTTAGTTATTTTGCAACATATTATGCAAACAACTGATTACATAACTAAAGATATAAAAGCATTATCTGCTTCTGATAAAGTGAGTAAAGCCAAAAAGCTGTTTAATCAACTTACTTTTACACATTTACCAATAGTTGATGATGGTTTTTTATTGGGCTTAATTGCTGAAACTGACATACAAACCATTGAAGATGAAAATAAACTAATAGAAGATTACAGTTATGGCTTTCATTTATTTTTTACTGACGAAAAAATAAATTGGTTTGAACTCTTAAAAATATTTGCTTTAAATGATACCACTATAATTCCTGTAATAGATGAAAATCAAAAATATATAGGTTATTATGAGTTATCTGATATATTACGCATTTTTAATAGCACTCCATTTTTAAATGAAAGCGGTGCTATATTAGTTGTCTCTAAAGGGGTTAAAGAATATTCTTTTAGTGAAATTGCACAAATTATCGAGTCAAATGATGCCAAATTACTGGGTGCTTTTATTTCGAATATTGAAAAAGAAAATATCGAAATTACTATTAAATTGAGCGATCATGACCTTAACAATACCATCCAAACTTTTAGAAGATATAATTATTCAATATTGACCAATTTTCATATTGACGAATACTTAAATACATTGAAAGAGCGTTCAGATTATCTTCAAAAATACTTAAATATATAATAATATGAAGGTTGGTATTTACGGACAATATTATAAAGGAGAAGCGGTAAGTTATATAGAGGTTTTACTAAAAACACTTGCTCAAAAAAATATTGAAGTTATTATTGAAAAAAACTTTTACAATTTAATAAAAGCCAATAATTTTCCTGAAAAAGAGTATCAAACTTTTAGTGATTATACTGATTTAGACAATTCTTTTGAAGTGATGCTAACCGTTGGTGGCGATGGTACTTTTTTAAGAGCAGTTACCTATGTAAGAGATTTAAATATTCCTGTTTTAGGCGTTAATATTGGTCGCTTAGGGTTTTTAGCAACAATACAAAAAGAAAATATTCCTGAAGCTATAAATTTGTTAGTAGCCAAACAATATAAAATAGATGAGCGTAGTTTATTGACCGTTACTACAAGTAAAAAAAATAATGATTTATCTGAAATTAATTTTGCCTTGAATGAAATTTCTGTTAGTAGAAGAAATACAACTTCTATGGTAACGGTTGAGACTTATTTAGATGATGAATATTTAACATCTTATTGGGCAGATGGATTAATTGTAGCGACTCCAACCGGATCAACAGGTTATTCTTTAAGCTGTGGAGGGCCTGTAATTACGCCCAACACAAAAAGTTTAGTACTAACACCTATAGCACCACATAACTTAAATGCCAGACCATTAGTTATACCAGACAATACTAGTATAAAACTAAAAATTATAGCTAGAGAAAAACAAGCTTTACTTTCGTTAGATTCAAGAATAACAACGGTTGACAATAACACTGAAATTTTTATTAAAAAAGTACCTTTTACACTAAAAACAATTCAACTAAGCCAACAAACCTTCTTAAAAACGCTTAGAGAAAAACTACTTTGGGGTGAGGATAAGAGAAATTAGATTAATAACTTAAGCCTCTTTACAACAATATTTTATCTTAAAAACTGTTTATCAAAAAAGAGGATTATAATCCTTTAATACCTCATAGATTTAATTATATTTGCAAACTATTTTTAAAATGAAAAAACAATTTTTGATTTATCTATTTTTAGCAACGTCTTCTGTTGTTTCTGCTCAATTATATGAAGCTGGTGTTTTCGTGGGTGGTAGTAATTATATTGGTGATATTGGCCCTACAACTTATATCAATCCAAACAGTATTGCTGTTGGTGGTATTGCAAAATTTAACTATAATTCTTTAATTTAATTTAGAGGCACATTAATCTACACCAATTTACAATCTAATGATGCCGATGCTAACAATGATTTTAGAAGAAATAGACAGCCTTCATATAGTTTTAAAAACAAAATTCTTGAAGGCTCTATTGGAGTTGAATTTAGTTTTTTTAAATATAGTTTATCTAAAGTCGGTTATACTCAAACGCCGTATATTATTGCTCAAATTGGCGCTGTAAGTTATGCAACCCGATCAGTAAATGCAGAGGTAAAAAGAGTAACTTCATTAGTTGCTCCTTTTGGTGTTGGTTATAAAATGAAACTCGCTCGAAATATCGGTATTGCTTTAGAAACTTCTTTTAGATATACTTTTAAGGATGTTATTGATGGTAATAATCATGAAATTCCTGATTTTGATTTTGGCAACCCTAATACAGATGACTGGTATGTTTTTACAGGTATTTCAGTTGTTTATGCTTTTGGAAGACCTGGTTGTTATAAAGATAATTCATTTTAATTAATAGATGCGTATAAATCCCCTTAAAATTCCGAATCATGTTGCCGTAATAATGGATGGTAATGGCCGTTGGGCCAAAAAAAAAGGAATGGCAAGGATATTTGGTCATAAAAATGGTGTAAAAGCAGTACGAGAAACCATTGAAGCTGCCAAAGAGATTGGTGTAAAAGTGCTAACATTATATGCATTTTCTACTGAAAACTGGAACAGACCTAAAAAAGAAATTGATATTTTAATGAGTCTTTTAGTCAGTTCCTTAAAAGATGAATTAAAAACACTTCAAAAAAACAATATCAAGCTTCAAACCATTGGGCAAATACAGAATCTACCAAAAAAAGCACAAAGAGAACTTCAAGAAGTTACTCATTTAACCCAAAATAATACTTCTATGATACTTAATTTGGCCTTAAGTTATGGTTCTAGAGAAGAAATTGTTAATACAATTAAAAAAATTTCTAAAAAAGTTGTTAATAAACAACTTTCAATAGAAGAAATTAATGAAAATACTATAAATAACCATTTATATACATTTACTTTGCCCGACGTTGATTTTTTGATACGTACAAGTGGTGAAAAACGCATTAGTAATTTTTTATTATGGCAAATAGCATATGCTGAATTATACTTTACAAACGTATTATGGCCAGATTTCAGAAAAGAAGATTTTTTTAAGGCAATTCTAAATTACCAACAACGTGAAAGACGCTTTGGAAAAATTAGTGAACAAATTGAAAATGAAAATGAATAAACTAAAAGTTAACCTATTACTCTTAGTATTTACTCTTACCGTATTTATAAGTAACTCTCAAACTATAATACCTGAACTTAAGAAAACTTCTGACACCATAGTTGTAAATAAACCAATTGATAGTATTTCTAAAAAAATTGATACCATCCCTTCTTTAAGTGATATTAATTTTAGAAAAGTAAATACTTATATACTTGGTGGAATTTCAGCTAAAGGAAATCAACAATTTACCGATCAGTCTATAACCGTTTTCTCTGAATTAGTTGTTGGGCAACCTATTAAAATACCTGGTGATAAACTAACTTCAGCTATCAAAAAATTATGGAACTCTAAATTATTTAGTAATGTTGACGTATATGTTACTCAAATTGACGGAAAAACTGTTTATCTTGAATTTGAAGTACAAGAACTTTCAAAATTAAGTTCAGTAACTTTTGAAGGTGTAAAAAAGAATAAAGCAGCTGAATTTCAAAAAGATACCGAATTTCAAAAAGGCGCAATGCTAACCGAAAATTTAATTACAACTACTAAAAACTATATTAAAAATAAATTTGTAGATAAAGGGTATTTAAACACTAAAGTTACTATTAATACTAAAATAGATACTACTGACAATAATGCTGAAAAAGCATTAATAGTAATTGATAAAGGTGAGAAAATTAAAATTAAAAATTTACGCTTTCACGGTAATGAAGCATTTACAGATAAGCGCTTAAGGAAATTACTTAAAAAAACAAAGCAAAAAAAAATAACCAATATTTTTAAAACTTCCCGCTTTAGAGAAAAAGAATACAATGAAGATTTAGAAAAACTTGTAGAAAAATATCGTGAAAAAGGATTTAGAGATGCACAAGTACTCAAAGATTCTATTTCATGGAATGATGATAATACCATCAATTTAGATATCACTTTAAATGAAGGAAATAAATATTATTTTGGTGATATTAAATTTTTAGGGAACACTGTTTTCTCAGATACTATATTACACAGAATTTTAAGACTTAGCAAAGGTGATGTTTATAATGGCAAATTATTAAATGAACAGGTTAAAGGTGACGGCTCTCCAGATTCACAAGATATTACTAACATCTATTTGAATAGCGGGTACTTATTCTCTACTGTTACCCCAGTAGAAACCAGAGTGAAAAATGATACCATTGACATTGAAATTAGAATTAGAGAAGATGACCCTGCTTATATAAGAAAAGTAACTTTAATAGGTAATGATGTTACCAACGACCATGTCATAATGAGGGAAATTCGTACCTTACCAGGTAACTTATTTAGCAGATCTGATATTATTCGTACAATTCGTGAAGTTGGTCAATTACCTTTTATAGATGCAGAAAATATTGTACCAGACGTTAAACCTAATTATAATGATAAAACTGTAGATATTGAATATAGTATAGCCGAAAGAGGTGCCAGTCAAATAGAATTACAAGGTGGTTTTGGCGGTAATTCTTTTGTGGGTACTCTAGGTTTATCTTTTAGTAACTTTTCTGTTAAAAATATTTTTAACGGAAAAGCATACAAACCGGTACCAAGAGGAGATGGACAAAGTGTAGCATTAAGAGCACAAGCAAGTCGTTTTTCGAGTACTTATAGTTTATCATTTACTGAACCTTGGTTGGGAGGTAAAAGACCAAGGTCATTTTCATTTTCAGTTTTTAGTTCAAGTCAATTTAGGTTTGATTTTGCCAATAGAAGAGTTGATAGAAATCAAAAACTAAATATACTTGGTGCTACTATCGGTATTAGTCAACGATTAAAATGGCCTGATGATTTTTTTACACTTTCAACCGTTTTAAGCTATCAACGCTACACTTTAGAGAATTTTTTCTTAGGCTCTTTTGGGTTTAATAATGGCACTTCTGATAACTTATCGCTAGCTGCTAACTTTGGGAGAAATTCTGCAGGACCAAATCCTATATTCCCAACATCAGGCTCTCAATTTAATATTGGTGCCAAAGTAACACCTCCTTATTCTTTATTTAGCAATAAAGATTATGCAAATTTATCAGACCAAGAACGATTTAGAGTATTAGAATTTTATAAATTCAATTTTTCTGGAAAATGGTATACTACAATTTCCGGAAAATTAGTACTGATGTCTAATGCTGAATTTGGCTTTTTAGGTGCATATAATAATGACTTAGGCATATCTCCTTTTGAACGTTTTTATGTAGGTGGTGACGGACTTGCAAACGGGCAATTTGATGGAAGACAAAATGTAGCTTTGCGTGGTTATGAAAATAATAGTTTATCTTCAAATACGGGAGGTACGGTATTTAATAAATTTTCATTTGAATTAAGATACCCACTAACGTTAAAACCATCTGCATCAATATATGCATTAGGGTTTATTGAAGGAGGAAATTCTTTTGACGGTTTTAGAAACTTTGAACCATTTAACTTAAAACGTTCGGCCGGCTTTGGTGTAAGAATATTTATGCCTGCATTTGGATTATTAGGTATAGACTTTGGTCATGG
>CAZHYX010000183.1:0-6753 GCA_964536675.1 uncultured Flavobacteriaceae bacterium | reverse complement strand
AACATTATTTTAAGTTGACACGGGCACATTTAATTCATGAAATTGATTCGCTGAATCCAATGCAGTTAGCAGCACGTGCAAATCCTCATAAGCTTTTGAAAATGAACTCACGACTTCTTTTCCTGCTCGAATCGCCTGATAAAAGTTCTCAAATTCATTCACGTAACTCGTGTCCTCGCCAAATATCTCTTCAAGTATAATTTCATTTTGGTTTCATTTCTCCATTAACTGTAAATTGTCCGTAAGAAAAAGAACTAACTAATAAAAAAGCAAGGAGTAATTTTTTTATCATAATATGCCGTTTGTTATTGTTTTACAAAAATCAAGCCAAGGCAAAAGTACAGTATTTTAAAAACAAAAATTTGTGTAGTTTTGGTAAAAATCATTAATAATGAATTTTAAAGACAAAGTAGTTTGGATAACAGGCGCTTCTTCAGGAATTGGTAAAGCAGTAGCCTTAGCGTTATCTGAACAAGGAGCTAAACTTATTATTTCCTCACGAAATACTGAAAAGTTAGAAGAGGTTAAAATACTTTGTGCGAATCCTGATATGGTGCGACTATTACAAGTTGATTTAGACGATTACCATCATTTAGATAAATTGGTGCAAGAAGCAATTACCCTTTTTAACGGAATTGATATTTTAATTAATAATGGAGGTATCAGCCAACGCTCATTAGCCATTGATACGGGTATTATTATTGATACACAAATCTTTAAAACAAATTATTTTGGTACGGTGGCATTGTCTAAAGCATTACTACCTTATTTTGTTGCTAAAAAAAATGGTCATTTTGTAGTGGTTACCAGCGTGGTTGGTAAAATAGGAACACCGTTGCGTTCTTCATACGCTGCTTCAAAACATGCGTTACATGGTTTTTTTGACAGTTTACGTGCAGAAATTCACCATCATAATATAGCAGTAACATTAATCTGTCCGGGCTTTGTAAATACCGATGTTTCAAAAAATGCATTAACAGGAGATGGTTCGCCACAAAAGACAATGGATAAAGGTACGGCAAACGGGCTTTCACCTGAAGCCTTTGCAAAACGAATGCTAAAAGCAATTGCTAGAAAAAAACAAGAAGCTGTCATTGGAGGGAAGTTAGAAGTATTGGCGGTATATGTAAAACGCTTTTTTCCTAGAATTTTAGCCAATATGATTAGAAAACTGGCTGTTACTTAATTACATTATTCTTCTATCATTAGTATTAATTACTATAGAAATGAAAATACGTTTTTTGAATCAAAAAGAACTTTTACTTTTTCAGAATCTATAAAAGAAAGCGCAAACCCTTCATCCTCTAACTTTGAGGCACAAAACTCATAATGTTTTGAGTTAATAATCGTCTTATCCTTCTTAATCACTCGCCAAAAAGGGATAGTAACGTTAGAATTATCATTAGAAAATTTTTCAATTATTTTCTTAATAGCATTTCCCGTTCGCATAGGGCAAGTTACATTCGTTCCAAAATCACTTGCTAATTTTTTACATAATATATCAATTGTAGTAATTTTTCCGTGTGGAATGATTTTTAAAATGTCTTCTATTACTTCTATAGATGGATGAAACATTTTCCCTTTTCCATAATACTTTTCCATTTTTACTGGAATATCTATAATTTTTGATTTATTCATTTTCTACTCTTTTATAAAGTTTTGATGCTATCCATGAACCAATGATGATTTCAATCCAACTTAATGGTAAAATGATCAATAATATATTCCAACTCGATAAGCCCATATTTGCTGTTGCTACCCAAAAAATTACAAATACCGAAACCCATACAATAGTTCCCGATACAAAAACAGAACGATTATTATTTCCGAAAATTTGAGCATATAACCAAAATATAAATACAACAATTGTAGTAAGAATAGTATCCCATACTCCCCAAATAGTAAAAATTCCTAGATTCATTTCGGCTACATTCTCTTTATTTGGGAAAAAAGATTTTGTTCTATCCATTACAAACAGAAAATATCGAAATACTTCTGAAGCATTTATCCAAATACTTGTGATAAGTGTAATATAAATGAAGTGCTTTAAATTGAACTGTTGAGGTTTCATTATTTCAAGTTAAGTTTATTATTTCTTTTGTTTTTTGAACAATACTTTCAGGCGTTTTAAAGTTTGGAGTACTACGAAAAATGGCAACTGATTTTTCGATGCCTTCAATTTTATTTATTAATTCGATACTTCTATTTGAAAAATTAGCAAATTGTAACTTTTTAGGATTGATTGCGCCTTTTTTAATCAAAAAATCAATTTTTTTATTACACTTACATGGATTATTTGGATTTGCCAATCCGCACTTAAATTGTAAAAAATTTCTAATTTTCTTTCTGGATCTAGATAATTGTTTTCTAAAATTTTCAGGCGATAACTCTAAAATTTCTGCTCCTTCAATACTATTAAATTCGAGAATTTCACCTAGAATATAAACCATTCTACTAGTTTTATTTAAACACAATAATAATCCATGAATACAACTAACTTTTACTTCTTCTTCCAATAAAAGTAACTCTCCTAAATTTTGAGTATAATCAACTTTATTAGAAATTCCACTATCTATAAAATCAGAATAATCATTAAAGTTCATAACGAATTCCTTATTTTTTTTACCTTTAATAGTTAAGAGATAATTGGTAGAAATTCTGTAAACCCAAGTAGTAAAAGAACTATTTCCTTTAAAAGTGCTTAAATGTGTAATGATTTTAATTAAAATTTCTTGTGTTGCATCTTGGGCATCTTCAGGAAATAATAACATTTTAAGCGATAAATTATAAACCAAGTCTTTAATTTGTATCACAACTAGTTCTAAAGCTCCTTTGTCGCCTGAACTAGCCTTATTTACTAAGATTTCTATCTTTTTATGCATATGCTCTATTAAATTAGACTAATTTAAACCTTTAAGTGTGACAAATATCTTGAAATAAAAAAAGCTATTAACAGCACATATGGTTAGTAGTAATTTCGATGCCCTTTTTCATTATATTTGTGATTCTTGAATAAAAAATAAAAAATGAACATATTTTCCTCAGAAAAATTAGAACAGATTTTATCTAAAATTAAAACCATTTTAGAAGAACATATTTATCCTTTAGAAAAAACATATCTAAATTTACCGTTTAGTGAAGTACATGATGAGTTAGATAAAATTCGAGAAACCGTAAAAGAAAAAGGACTGTGGAACCCACATTTGAGTGAAAGTCATGGCGGAATGGGTTTTAGTTTGGTTGAATTCGGTCAAATTAGTGAGTTATTGGGAACTTCTCCTTATGGACATTTTTGTTTTAATTGTAATGCACCAGATATTGGTAATCAAGAATTATTGTTAAGTAATGCTTCAGATCATATCAAAGAAACTTATTTAGAACCGTTGATTGATGGAAAAATTCACAGTTGTTTTTCAATGACTGAACCTGAATTTGCAGGATCAAACCCGGTAAATATGGCAACAACAGCAGTAAAAGATGGCGACCATTATATAATTAATGGCCATAAATGGTTTACAACTTCTGCTGATGGAGCATCCTTTGCTATTGTAATGGCAAATACAAATCCAGATGCTGAAAGTCCGTATCAAAAAGCGAGCATGATTATTGTGCCAACTGATAACGAAGGTTTTCATTTAACCCGTAATATTTCAATTATGGGTGAAGAAAATGATGGTTACTTTAGTCATGCAGAAATTGAGTATAGAGACTGTAAAGTATCTGTAAAAAATCTGATTGGTAATGAAGGCGAAGGCTTTAAATTAGCGCAACAACGTTTGGGTCCGGGTAGAATACATCATTGTATGCGTTGGATTGGTATTTGTGAACGTGCATTTGATTTAATGTGTGGCAGAGCAGCAACAAGAACCTTGAGTAAAGGTGTAAAATTAGGACACAAGCAAACCATTCAAAATTGGATTGCCGAGAGTAGAGCCGAAATAAATGCTTCGCGATATATGGTATTGCATACCGCAAAAAAGATTGATGAAGTAGGCGCTAAAGAAGCAAGAATGGAAATTTCGACCATTAAATTCTATGTGGCAAATGTATTGATGAAAGTATTAGACAGAGCCATTCAAGTACATGGCGCCTTAGGAATTACTGATGATATTATATTGTCATTTTGGTATAGACATGAACGTGGAGCCAGAATTTATGATGGACCAGACGAAGTACATAAAACAGCATTGGCAGGAAAGATTCTAAAAGGTTATGGATTGGATATTAAAAAGACATAGGACTTAAAGACACAAGACTTATGACTAAACAATTAAAAACGAATGTCAGGTTGAGCGGAGTCGAAACCTTTAAACTTGTAGTAATCATAAAATCATAAAAAATCAGCGTTATATGCGTTCTATTAAAAAAACATGAATAAACCAATAGACAGTGCCGTAGAAATCCGTAAAGGAGAAGAGCTCAACAAACAAAAACTATTGGCGTTTTTAAAAAACAATTTATCTGGTTTTACCGATGAAATTGAAATCAAGCAATTTCCTGAAGGTTTTTCGAATCTTACTTATCTGATATCATCAAATAACCAAGAATATGTATTACGTAAACCACCTTTAGGGGTCAATATAAAATCTGCTCACGATATGAGTAGAGAATATAAGGTCTTGAGTTTATTAGAACCGGTGTATACTAAAATTCCGAGGCCTATTATTTTTTGTGAGGATGAAACTGTTATTGGTTCACCTTTTTATATAATGGAACGTGTTAAAGGAATTATTTTACGAAATAAAATCCCTAAAGGATTGGATTTTACACCCAATCATTTTAAAAAATTATCTACTCAAATTATTGAAAATTTAGTCGACTTACATAGTTTAGAGTTAGAAAAATCAAATCTAATTTCTTTAGGCAAGCCCGAAGGATATGTACAACGGCAAGTTGAAGGTTGGATAAAACGTTATTTTAAAGCAGAAACTGACGAAATTAAATCAATGAATTTAGCTACCGAGTGGATGCAAAGTAATATACCTTCAAAAACAACGACAGCTTTTATACACAACGATTATAAGTATGATAATTTAGTGTTGGATGCCGATTCGCTGGAAATAAAAGCAGTGTTAGATTGGGAAATGTCAACCGTTGGCGATCCGCTAATGGATTTGGGAACTTGTCTGTCTTATTGGATTGAAAAAGGAGAATCTTCAGGCTTAGAACAATTTAATATTACCTGGGCAGAAGGGAATTTAGATAGGCAAGAATTTATAGAAAAATATGCTGAGTTACGAAATATAAATATTGATAATATCCTGTTTTATTATGTTTTCGGATGTTTTAAATTAGGCGTTATTATGCAACAAATTTATGCGCGTTATAAAAAAGGATTTACAAAAGATGAACGTTTTGCAATGTTAATTCATTTGGTCAGAGCCTGTGGTCAGAATGCAGAAAACGCCATAAAATATAATAGGATTAATAATTTTTATTAACATTGTCATTCCTGCGCAAGGATGACAAAAGTATTTTAATAAATGAAAGAACTAAAAGATATCAAAAACATACTCATCTTAGGAAGTGGAACTTTAGGGTTAAGAATCGCATTAGCAAGTGCGTTAAACGGATATAAAGTTACTATTTATGATATCAGAGAAGAAGCTTTTGAACAAGCTAAAAGAATTCAAGGCGATTTAATAAAAATGCTGATAAAAGCAGGAACTATTTCGCAAGAAGAAAGTGAAAAGGCATTACAAAATCAAAGTTTTACAACAGATGCAAAATTAGCTGCTACAGATGCTGATTTGGTAAGTGAATCGGTTACTGAAGATCTAGAATTAAAGAAAAAAGTATGGACTCAGTTTGGTGAATTATGCCCTAAAAAAACCATTTTCACAACCAATACTTCCTCATTATTACCTTCAAAATATGCTGAAGCAACCGGAAGACCTGAACGTTTTTGTGCCTTACATTTTCATGATGTTTTTTATGCTAATGTCGTAGATATTATGCCGAATCCACAAACAGAATCTTGGATTATTGATCTATTAAAAGCCTATGGTGAAAGCATTCAACAAACGGTTGTGATAATGAAACGAGAATCACCGGGTTATATATTTAATGCAATGTTGATTTCTGTATTGGGTGCAGCAGGTGCCTTGGTTACTTTTGATGTGGCAAGTATTGAAGACGTAGATCGTTCATGGATGGGTAATTTTAAAATGCCCATGGGGCCTTATGGTATTTTAGACGAAATAGGGTTGGACACCGCTTGGCATATTGTTCATGTATTTAAAGATGAAAAAAGTAAGCGTTTTTCAAACTTATTAAAAGAATATATCGATCAAGGTAAACTTGGTAGAAAAGTAGGAGAAGGTTTTTATAAATACCCAAAACCTAGATTTCAAGAAGATGATTTTGTAAAGGGATAAATTGATAATTCTTAACCCTGCTAGGGTTTTAAACCCTAGCAGGGTTCAAATGGAATTAAATTTTTGATAAAACCTCTAGTGCTTTTTCAACTTTTGTCATTCCTGCGCAGGCAGTCCCGAGTACTCGGGACAGACTAATTAATTAGAAGATCATCATACCAATCTTTAGCTAAGTCGTTCCAATTAGGATTATATTCTTCAATTAGTTTTAATTTCCAAGCCCTTTTCCATTTCTTCATATTATTTTCTCGCTCGATGGCTTGTTCAACTTGTTGAAATTCTTCAAAATAAACAAGCATAGAAACTCCATATTTTTGAGTAATACCAATTTAATTTTCTAATGTCGTATTAAAAGCATTTACATAATGATAACTTC
>CAZHYX010000182.1:0-6768 GCA_964536675.1 uncultured Flavobacteriaceae bacterium | reverse complement strand
CAACTCTAGCCTGTCTTGAGTACTTCGACTCCGCTCAGTATAGACTTAGTCGAAATGCTCAAACTGACACAGAGTATTACTTTTTAGACAGCCTCTTTTATTGGAATCGCCTTAAATTATTTTTTGTAAAAGTCCATTCAGGAGTTTTGAGAGTCTCTAAATTTTCAGCCTTATACCAAGGTGAGAGGCTTTGATTATTAAAGTTTTTCAATACATGAATTTCTTGAGCAGGCATATAGCTTTGAGCTAATAAAAAGATGGTTTCTCCATTATCATTCTTGGCAATATCTACTATAATTACTGCATGACCCGGACTGCCACCTTGAATAAAAACGTCACCTATTTGTATATTTTTCACGATTACTTTTTTCATTTCCTTTTCTAAGGATAAAGTACCGGCATAGCTAAAAACCATTATTAGGTATTTGTCAAAACTTTTTCTAGAATCTCCTTTTTGTGCCCCGTTATACCAAGTTACTTTATTTCCTTTTACCGAAATTCTTTCCCCTAGCCTCCATTTACTGTATTTAGCATTGAATCCGTTAGTGAAATTAAAATGAATATTATCAAAAAGTTTTTGTTGATACAGGTATTCAGCTCTTAACCTCATTGTAGCATCTGCGCACTGTTGTAAATCGCGCTTACCAACATTGATATTGAGTATTGCTTCATGTACATCTTGCCTATTTTTTAAGCCTTGATTATATAAATGAACTTTAGAACCACGTGGCTTTAAATTAAAATTCTGTAAATAATGTTGAAAGGAATTTTTTTTCGGTTCAACTCTAACAAAACCTTTTGGTGTGCTAAATCGTGTTTTGATAGTTTCTCTAGTAGGGTTTATCTGTAAATATCGCTTTGTAATAATTGTAGATACTACAATGTTTGTTTTATGGTCTGATTCTTTTTTACAAGAAATAAAACTTATTATAATTAAAATTAGGATAATTCTTTTCATAATAACTGAACGTAGATAATGAAAGTATTATTTTAACAAATACTCATAATTTTTTCAACAACTTTTTCAGGAGAAATGCTTCGCATAACATTTTCATAACCATCACAAACAGTATTTCCATAAATTGAACACGGAATATTAGGATATTTTTCTAAATCTGGCAAAAGCATATTTTCTTTAGGTTGATTAAAAGGTGCAAAACCTGCATAAGGATGTGTAACACCCCAAAGTGTGATTGTTTTTACATTTTGCATAGCTGCTAAATGAGAGTTTGCAGAATCCATACTTAGCATACAATCTAAGTTAGAAATAAGGCTTAATTCATCATCTAAACTTAGTTTTCCTGCTACAGAAATTGTGTTTTGATGCTTAGTTTCTAAACTATTTAAAACATTGATTTCTTCTTTACCACCACCAAAAAGAAAGATTTTATATTTGTTTGTAGCTATTAATTTAGAAAGAACAACCTCGATTAGATCTAAAGGATACATTTTTGATTGATATTGTGCAAAAGGGGCAATACCTATCCATTTCTCACCCTCAACTCTCCCTACTTCGACTAGCCTGTCTTGAGTGACAGTCGAAAGGCTCAGTACTGAATCGGGAAAGAAAGTTGTTAATTCTTTTTTTTCTGGAAATTTCGGATTTGTTAAATCTAATGAGAATTCTAATTTCCTAAAAACATCAGCATAACGTTCATGTGAAGTTTTTAATTGCTTAAAAACTTTATTTGTGGTACTCGTTAGAGCTTTTCTCTCTGCTCTTCCTTTATTAATTACAGCACTATTTCTCAGAGATATCGAAAAGAAAAAACGTAAAATTTTTGAACGCAATACATTGTGAATATCAGCAATAGTATCAATATTAAGTTGTTTTAATTCTTTTGATAATCGATATAAACCTAAAAGCCCTTTGTGCTTCCTTTTTACATCTGCAGCATAGAAATCTACATTTTTAATATCATTAAAAAGAGGTTTTAAAAAAGCTCTCGATAGTACAGTAATTTTTACATTCGGATTTTGCTGCGTAAATGCAAGTAAAACAGGTACACACATTGCTACATCTCCCATAGCTGAAAGACGAATTACCAAAATATGAGAGACTGATTTAGACACTAATTATACTAATTATCACTAATGCATTGATACAAAGTTACTCTTAAGACACGAATTCCACTAATTTACACGGTTATTATGATGTAAAATCACTCTTAATAGACACAAATTTGCCTGTCGACGAGGTAGGTTTCACCAATTTTACTAAAAATTATTATGAACTATATTAATTCCCTCCCTTTAGGGGAGGGTTAGGGAGGGGCTTAACTATTCACTATTTTTTCTTGATGCTGTATAGATTCTTGATGTATGGCTTTAAATATTTTTTCAATAAAATCGGCACTTAATCCATTTTCAGCACCTTGATCAATCATACCTTGAATTACCTCTTGCCATCTACTACGTTGTAAAATAGCTACATTTCCTTCTTTTTTAACACGACCAATATTTTCAACCACATCCATTCTCTCAGCAAAAAGCTCAATAAGTTGTTTATCTAACAAGTTTATTTCTTTCCGCAAACTGGTTAGTTTTTTAAGAGAATCTTTTTCTTCAACCCTATCTTTCCTAACTTTTAAATCTTTGGTTATTTGGTCTAATCTTTCAGGAGTAATTTGTTGTTTGGCATCACTCCAGGCATTATCAGGGTCAAAATGCGTTTCGATCATTAATCCTTCAAATTTTAAGTCTAAAGCCATTTGACAGACATCAAAAATACCATCACGTTCTCCACAAATATGTGAAGGATCACAAATAATAGGTAAAGTAGGGTATTTATTCTTTAATTCAATCGGAATTTGCCATTGTGGATTATTTCTGTATTTGGTCTTTTTATAAGAAGAAAACCCTCTATGAATTGCGCCTAAATTTTTAATTCCGGCAGTATGAAAACGTTCAATGGCACCCATCCATAAGGCTAAATCAGGGTTTATAGGGTTTTTTACTAATACAATTTTGTCTGTACCCTGTATAGCATCGGCAATTTCTTGAACGGCAAACGGATTTACAGTAGTTCGCGCACCAATCCACAGGATATCAATATCAAACTCTAAAGCTAATTTAGCATGTTGTGCCGTTGCAATCTCAACTGTGGTTAGCATTCCGGTTTCTTCTTTAACTTTAGCAATCCAAGGCAATGCTTTTGCACCATTTCCCTCAAAATTTCCAGGACGTGTTCTTGGTTTCCAAATACCAGCCCTAAAAACAGTGGCATCTGTCTTTTTTAATTGATGTGCTATTTTTAATACTTGTTCTTCAGTCTCTGCACTACACGGTCCGGCTATGACTAATGGATGTGCAAGCTCCATATTTTTTATCCAAGTTGAGAAATTTGTTGATTCCATTGTTGTTTTTGTTTAAAATTTGATAAAATACTAATGCGTATTTTTTATTAGTTTATTTTTTATGATTATTACTGATATTCAGATAGTTAATAGGTGTAGTATTACTTAACAATACCACTTAGTATGTTTTTAATTCTATTTGTGTTCTGCATCGTAGCATAAACTTCACTGTCAGAGTCATTTTCTAATAGTTTTTTAAAGGATTCTAAATTTTTTATATATTCATTTAATGATTTTAGTATATTGGTTTTGTTTTGTAAGAAGATAGGTGTCCAGGTTTCCGGATTACTTTTTGCCAATCTTACTGTTGATTCAAATCCACTTCCTGCCATATCAAAAATGCTTTCTT
This sequence comes from uncultured Flavobacteriaceae bacterium, assembly GCA_964536675.1. Lineage (GTDB taxonomy): Bacteria > Bacteroidota > Bacteroidia > Flavobacteriales > Flavobacteriaceae > Aureibaculum. Next base: position 3,063 of record CAZHYX010000182.1, on the reverse strand, counting down.
CATCTTTTTCAATTTCTAATACAGTTTTTCCTAGCATGAATGAACTGATATGTGATAAATGAGAAACATAAGCAATATGTTTATCATGTTGTTCAGCAGAATCCATAAAAACATTACGCATTTTAATATTTTCAAATAGAGATACAACACGATCAATCATTTTTTTACTACTTAAATGCTGTTCGCAAATAATATTTACTTTATTGGTAAATAAATCATAAATAGCCGCTTCAGGCCCAGAAAATTCAGTTCCAGAAATAGGATGAACAGCAACAAAATTTTTTCTTTTAGGGTGATTTTTAACTGCTTTGCAAACCTCATCTTTGGTTGAGCCAACATCAAAGACCAAGGTATTATCATTAATTAGGTCTAAAACTTGAAGTGTTAATTCTGGAATTATATTTACAGGAACAGCAATAATAACAATATCAACATTTTTCACAATATCTAGTGTAGCTTTTTCATAAATAATGCCTAAATCCAATGCTTTTTGTAAATGTTCAGGGTTATTGTCAACACCATAAATAGTAGCCCATGTAATTTTTTTTAATTCCAATGCCAATGAACCTCCAATAAGTCCTAACCCTATGACTGCAATTTTTTTCATCTTAATTTAGTTTAGAAATTCTTGTTAATACTTCTTGTAAGGTTTCTTCAGGTACACATAATGAGATTCTAATATATCCTTCACCGTTATTTCCAAAGATGGTTCCTGGGGCGAGAAATATGTCGTATTTGTATAACAACTCATCAGTAACTTCTGTTGCTATTTTGCTTTCAGGGAGTTTTGCCCAAACAAACAAACCTGCTGTATTTTTATCATAAGTACAATGTAAGGTATCAGCTATTTTCCAAGCAATTTTTCTGCGTTTTTCATAAACGTTATTTAAATTTTTAAACCAATTTATATCACTTTGTAAAGCGGCGATAGCGCCTTGCTGAATTCCATAAAACATACCAGAGTCCATATTACTTTTTACCTGTAAAACTGTTGTAATATGCTTGGCAGAACCCAATAGCATTCCAACACGCCATCCGGCCATATTAAAGGTTTTACTCAACGAATTTAGTTCTAAAGCCACCTCTTTTGCACCTTCAATTTCTAATATGCTTTTAGGGTCTTTATTTAAAATAAAGCTATATGGATTGTCATTTACAATCAATATTTGATGTTGTTTGGCAAAAGCTATCAATTTTTCAAACAATCTATTAGTAGGTTTACTACCTGTTGGCATATGCGGATAATTTACCCACATGATTTTTACCTTAGATAAGTCTGTTTTAGTTAATGCTTCTAAATCAGGAAACCAATTATTTTCTTCAATTAAATCATAAGTCACAGGTACAGCTTCAACTAAATTAGTAACTGAAGTATAAGTTGGATATCCGGGATTGGGAATTAACACCTCATCACCGGTATTTAAAAACGCCAAAGAAATATGCATAATACCCTCTTTAGAGCCCATTAAAGGCAATATTTCGTTTTCAGTATTTAGACTAACATTATAATGTTTTTGGTAAAAATTAGCAATGGCGCTCCTTAATTCAGGGATGCCTTGATAGCTTTGATATCCGTGAATATGGTTTTGTTCTATTGCATTCTGCAAGGCTCTACTAACAGTTATTGGTGGATCAAGGTCGGGACTACCAATTCCAACATTTATTACGGGTTTTCCTTCAGCTTTAAGCTGACGAACCTCTCGTAATTTAGTAGAGAAATAATATTCTTTTACATGCCCTAATCTATTAGATTTAGCTATCATATTTTCGTTTACTTTGTTTATATTCACCTAATATTTTTAAACTATTTACTTTTTCTCTTACTCTGGTTATCGATTTTTCAAATTTTAGATAATCATCAAAAATAACATCAGCAAAAAAGGCATAATTCCACGGTTCGTCAATTATGGGTAATGATTGTATTTTAGATAAATTCATATCAAATTCAGCAAATACATTTAAAACTTCTACTAAACTACCTGTTTGATGATTGGTTATAAACCTGAGTGATGCTTTATTGATAATTGGAGGTTTTTCTAAACTCCCATTACGTTTTTTTAAGATAAAAAAGCGTGTATAATTTTGTTTACGGGTTTGAATTTGGCTTTCAATAATATTTAAATCATAAATTTCTGCGGCTTTTCTACTGGCAATAGCGGCGATGCCTTTTAATTGTTTGTCATGAATTTGCTTAGCAGATTCGGCAGTATCTGCCTCTTCAACCAGCTTAATATGAGGATGTTTTCTAAAAAAGGCTCTACATTGTAATATTGCCATTGGATGTGACCATACTTCTTTAATATCAGATAATGATTGCCCTTCAAGCCCTAATAAATGATGATGAATAGGGAAATGTATTTCACCTTGAATAGTCAAATTAAACTCATCAATTAAAGCATAATTGGGCAAAATAGAACCGGCTAATGAATTTTCAATTGCCATGACTGCTCCGTCTACAGTATTACTATTGATAAGTTCGGGTATTTCAACAAAAGTTAAACATTCTTTCAAGGTAATTTCGTTGCCAAAATATTGATTGGCAACGATATGATGAAACGAGCCTTGTATACCCTGTATGGCGATTTTCTTTTTTATTTCCATTAAAATATGATAAAAAAAAAGTCCCGATTTCTCGAGACTTAATGTGATACTATTATTTTATAATTTAAATAACACCTACAAAGCCTCGCTTCATTTTATAAAAATAAAAGAAGTAAAAATAAGCTTTCCAAGTATTGTTTAATTGCATTATGTTATAATTAGAGAACAAATCTAAACTTAAAACTTAAAAAAACAAATTTTTTTAATGATTAGTGATATTTTTTATTGATTTTTTAATTTGCAAACAAAAAAATTGAAGAATATTTACTCATTATGTTATTTTCACACTAAATGTTAATGGAATTAGCTTTATTGAAGATAATTTTATTTTGAGGATATTCTCCAAGAATTTTTAATTCTTTGACCTTTTTTTCTATGTCTAACAAGGCTTTACAATATTTATTATAATCGTCAAAAATTAGATCAATAAAAATGGCATAAGCCCAAGATTGTTTGACAATA
>CAZHYX010000181.1:0-6815 GCA_964536675.1 uncultured Flavobacteriaceae bacterium | reverse complement strand
CCATTTCTATAAATGCACGATGGTACAAATGCCCCGATGCCATATTAGCGTAATAGGTAGCTGGTAAATACTCGTTTGCGGATAAACTAAACTGTGTTTTTAGACCTGCTTTACTTTTTTGTATAATTCCTGCACTCAACAAAAGATTTAAGGCTTTTTGGGTAGTGACGCCAATTTTATTTCCACGATCAATCAACACATCTTCTTTTCGCTCACCTATATAATTCATCAACTTAATAACATTGAACTCTATTTCCTTTTTGGTCAAAGCAAAATTGTTCAGTAATACATTACAAACCAATGATACGGTTGTAACCGGAGTTATCATATTTGCTTTATGAATTAGTTCAAATGCAAAACGAGGTAAGGTGTTATTATCAGAATAACTGTCTTCTTCCATGTCTGGAATAATAGCATTTTGGTGAGCTCCTACATCTACAGGTTCTCCAAATCTGATGGCAGCTCTACCATATTGATGTCCTAGTTTTTTGATATAATTAACAAAGGTTTGTAGGGTTTCGTCTTTTTTTTCTTTCCCTTTCCCTTCTTCGGTCATTTCTTTAACATCAGGTATCAAGTCGTAAATGATGGACACCGGAATATATTTAATATCCTTTGTACTTTCACGCTCACCTTCCATAATATATTTTAATATCCCCATTTGAGGATAGACAATTTTACCAGTTCTAGAACGTGTACCTTCTATATTCCAAGTAAGGTGATCGCCTTTGTCGATAAGCCAAGAAATATAATGTCTGAGCGCAGCTTTATATATAATATCATCCTTAAAACTTCGACGAATAAATATCAGGCCTGAATTTTTACCAAGTTGCTTAAATCCTGGAATGGCAAGATTTTTACCTCCAAAAGTATAAGGAATTGGCATTCCGTAATGAGCTAGGGTAGTTATTAATACTGCTGTATCTAAATAGGTTTTATGCGTCAAAATAAAGGCAACTGAGTTTTGCCTCATGATTTTCATTAACTCCTTAATTTCTTGGGGGACAATATCAATTTTATCATTATAAGCCTTGGAGATCATATATTCAAACCCCTTTACAGCCACAGAGCTAGCTACTGGATGTTGATGTGCATACAACTCCTTAATACAAGCTGCACCTTTCTCTTGAGCTTCAGCAAAATCAATTTTTTGCTCAATAGCAATTTGCTTTAGCTTATCTTGGAATTTTGGATTGTTAATGATATTCTCCATAATTGAATGGTTTAGGTCTCAAGAAATAGCTTTGTGAATTTAGAAGTTCCTTTTTGTTGCCAAAATTCTGGGAAAAATAAGCTTTCAATTTTAGCAATAATACCTTTATCTTTTTTATTATTAAAATTATCACTGAGTGAATTAGCTACTGTCACCAATACACTTGCATTGGCTCCTAGACCTATATGACTTCCATATACTTCAATATTTTTAATATCTTTTCTAAAAGTTTCTGCTTCTAAACAATGTTTCCAAGGCACTAATCCATCTGTTTTTGTGTAAATACATGTTATAGGTACTTGCGGAATTTCTTCTAATTCTTTTAAAATTTTCGCATTGCGTTCACGTAGTTTTTTCCCTCTAAAAAACTCTAATATTCTCACCACAGGAGTTTGCATATTTTTAACTCCCCAAACAGGTGATCCTATCGTTATAAGCTGTTCTACTTTGTCCGGATAACGATTGGCAATAATTTTGGCAAATATTCCACCGCCTGACCAACCAACCAAACTGACTTTTTCGTTATGTTTTTTGTAAATATCATCTAGTCGTTCAGCTAATTTTGGTAAATATTTTGAATTGATGGTATTGACACCGAGCTCCCATTTATAGGTTTTGAAGCCCACAGATTTTAAATATTTTCTTACAAATTTAGTAGAGTAATCATTGCCTAAATATGGCGGCATTAATAATACCGGTTTGTTTTTAGCTTTCTTCCTTTTAGGTATAATATAGTATAATCCTATCATTGTGCCCCATTCTATCAATGATCGTGTTTCTAACAACATATTGAATACCGGTGGTGCAGGTATCTCTTTGTTAATTCGAATAATTTCGTCTCTAAAATGTTGAACAATGGGCGTGGCAACCTCTTTTTCGGTATCTTTTGATAAGGTTTCTGCATTAATATTTTCTAGCACTAAAACTAGGGTAATATAATCGCGATCCGACCCAAAATCTTCGCAGACATTTAAACAAGCATTTGCAAGTTTTATAAGGGTTTCTTTATTGAATTCATCTTTTTTAATCGACTTTAGAATTAATTTTTCATACGGATGATCAGTAAATTTTTTAGCCACTAAATTTTTAGATTTTGTGAGAGAAAATCCATTTATCATGGCAACTTTTATTGCCAGTTTCGTAAATGATGTATAGAGCGTATTATTATTTTCCATTATCAATTTTGGGTTTCTATTTTTTGGTTTAGCCAGTATAAAATATCTTGTTCAACTTCTTCTTTATTTATTTCATTCAACATTTCATGCCTTCCGCCTTCGTAAATTCTCATAGAAAGGTCATTTATACCTGCTTTTTTATATTGGTCATGAACTCTTTTTAGACCTTTTCCCATTTCGCCTACTGGGTCTTTGCCTCCTGAAAAAATATAAATAGGTAAGTTTTTAGGTGTAGCGTCAAAGGCTACTTGTTTGTTTAATTGTTTACTAGCTTTCATGACATCTAAAAAAACACCTAATGAAAAATTTTCTGATCTATAAGGATCTGCTTCAAAAATATCTACTTGTTTTTCGTCTCTGCTAATCCAATCTAATTTAGTTCTATTGGGTTTGAATTTTTTATTAAACTCTCCGAAAAAGAGGTTTTTTAACATTTTATTTCCTTTGGCTCTTCCTTTAAAAGTACTAACCATATTAGCACTCATTATACCAACAGTACCTAGACCTTTCATAAAACCGGCAGTTCCTGATAAGATTAAGGCATCTAACTCTTTACCGTATTTGGTAACATATACTCTACTTAAAAGCGAGCCCATACTATGACCAAATAAAATAATTTTTTTATTTGGATGCTCTTTTTTAATGATTGTTGTTAGTTGATACATATCTTCCACAACATCATCAAAATAATTTTTGCCATTATAAAACCCCAACAATTCTTTTGATTTAACTGATTGTCCATGTGCTCTATGATCATTGGCATAGACTTCATAGCCTTGTTTCTGTAATATTTTGGCTATAGGTTGATAACGCCCCGCATGTTCACCTACGCCATGAGAAATTTGCACCACTCCTTTAAAAGAAGTGTCAGCATTAGCAGCCCATTTATAGTAAAAAATGGATTCGCCGTCTTTTGTATTATAAGTATCAGTTGTACAATTCATTAATTATCTAGCTAAAAATTCGGTCATCAACTGTATCAATTTTGCTTTGTACTTTTCTTGGCCTTGTAATTTTATTCTTCCTTGAATTTTTAATTCTTCTAAAAGCAGATTTCCTTTGTATAGATCGTATAGATTTTCATCATCTATTTGTAAAGTAGCTTTTGGTTTTAAAGCTTTTTGTTTTTTCACTATCCCTTCTTTTTTTGTTAAGTCTAATTGCCAACTCTCTTTAGTATCACCCAAATTAACTTGAATTTCATACAGCCCATTAAACTTTTTCTGGGTTGGGTTATCTTTAATATATTTTTTAAGTGCTGTAAAAAAAGGAGTGCTTTTGCTTTTTACAATAGTTGTGGTTGTTTTCTTTTTCCCTCGTTTTTTTATTAGTTTCTCTAATTCATTAGCTGACTCTCTTATATAACGTGAAAATTTATCTGCATCAGGCATAGTATTAGCATCTGAAGTTGTTGTAATTGTAACTTGTCCGTTATAACTAAATGCAGCAATAATCAATCCGAAACCGTCTAAAACAGGTGTCAAACCAAAGGTTGTAACAATTTTATGTCCTCTTAAATACAATATTCCTCTTGGTCCAGGAACATTCGTTATTGTGCAATTAAAAGGCGGACGGATCAACTCTTTAATATCGTATCGACTATACAAGCTTGTTGCCAAATTCGCTAAGCCAAACGGTACACTTTCTGCCATTTTCATTAAGCTTTTTGCACCAACAGCTTTATGTTTGCTTTTACCTATTTCTGTTTGTTCTTGTATATATTCTAATCGTTCAATAGGATCTTTAATATGCGTAGCTATTTGTATGAGCATATTAGAAATTTTATTCTCCATTTTTTGTTTTTCTCCTTCAACACGAATAGAAATGGGCACATTAGCAACCAATGATTGCGATGGTAATTTATCTTTTTCGAGTAAATACTTTCTAAGTGCACCAGAGCATATTGCCAAGATAAAATCATTAACACTTACGCCCATTATTTTACGTAATGTATTGATTCTATCAAAAGATAGAATGGCTGTACCCCATGTTCTTTTTGGAGATACATTTTTATTAAAAATGGTTCTTGGTACAGAAAATGACTGTTTATTAAATCCCTTTTTTCCTTTCAATTTTCGAGAAGCTTGTCCTTTTATCAAAGCTAAAACTGTTTCACCAATAATTACTGGTGCTTTTAATGGATCTTTAATAAATTTAGATGAGCTTTTTAACAATAAACTGAACTTATCTGGTAGAGGTTCTGGTTCGTATGCTTTTGGTAACGGAATCGTTTTTCTTCTGTCTTCTTTTTCTTTATCGAACAGCAATCCCATAAGGCCAACCCCTGAAGCACCATCAATCATTACATGGTGCATTTTAATGACAATTGCTACAGACCCTTTCGGTATTTGAGAAATTTCATCTAAACCTTCAATAAAACTTATTGACCATAGCGGACGTCTTAAATCTAATGAACCACTAAAAATGGAAGCTGTAATTTCTCGTAAGGTTTTCCAGTTAGCTGGATCAGGTAATTTTATACGACTAATATGAAGGTCTATGTCAAAATTAGGATCATCTACCCAATACGGGTAATCTAAATTAAAAGGAACATTTAATAAGCGTTTTCGAAACTTTGGCATTAAATGTAGCTTTGACGCAATAATTGCTTTAAAATCTTTAAAATTTAGAGAGCCTTCGACAATGGTTAATGACCCGATATGCATAGGACTGGTAGGTGATTCAGCATACAAAAAAGTGGCATCTTGAGCCGAAATTTGCTCAATAGAAGTGTTTAATGCATTTTCTACAATCTCCTTTAATACTGCTTTCTTCGCCATGTTTACACTAATTTATCTTGTGTACGAGTTTATTTACTTTACAGTCTTGCAATATAGCAGTTTTTTGTAACATTCGGAATTGTGTTTAATAGATTCCTAGGGCAAACTCACACTTTCTTAAAAAAAGCCATGAATACACTAATTTTAAAAAACCTTCTTTACATGATATCTTGGAGGTGTAGTACAAATTATATGATAGATTTTGTCTAGGGTGCTCTACAAAATATCTTTAGGAATAATTTTTCTAGCCCAAGTTTTGATTCGTTTTATAGTACCCACTTTAGAGTCTGGATTTGATTGTAAGGTAGTTTCCCATGCATTTTCGGGTTGAAACTCTTCTTCCATACCTTTTAAAACATTTTTTGCAATTTCTTTTGAATGAATAATGGTAATACATTCTGTATTTAAATTCGCACTTCTAGGGTCTAAATTAAATGTCCCAATTACAGCTATTTTACCATCTACAACCATAGATTTAGAGTGTAAACCAAAAATGGGTTTATGGGCTAATGTTTTTTGTAAATCTGTTGTCATTATTTTAATTCGTACAGCAGCATCTGGTCTAAATTCATAAATTTTAACTCCGGTTTTTAATAATTTTTTTCTGTCTTTTTGATACCCACTAAATGCTTCTAGATTATCAGTTGAGGCAAGGCTATTTGTCAATATTCTAATTTTAACACCTCGATCTACAGCCTCTCGAAAAAGATTTCTACTCAATTCAGAAGTTACTAAATAAGGTGACTGAATATCTACAGTATGTTTTGCATTTTTTATCAATTCGATTAATGCAGTTGTTGATTTTCCTCCGCCTGCTAGCCCACTTTTTCCATCATTTTTACCCGGAATATCTGATATAAAAGAAACGTCTTCCACCCAAACCAATTCTCCTGATTTTTTTATAGATGCAAAAACAGTTGGTAAGTTTTCTATTTTAGTTCGTACTTGAGGCCAGAAATTATCAGGATTACAAGCATATTCATGCAAACCGTCAAACCGATCTTTATGGTCTATATTTTTAGGTAAATCATCAATAAGTTCAGTAATAGAAACACTAAATGTGGTATTCCAAAAAGCATTAAAGGAAGTGTTTATACTTTGTGTAACTTTTCCTAATAAGAGTACATCTCTATCTCGAAAATTATATTCACGGTCAAAATCAAAATATTCATCCGCAATATTTCTTCCACCGGTAATCACTACTTTTTGATCTACAATAAAAGTTTTGTTGTGCATTCGCTGATTAGCACCTCTAAAATCAATTACAAATTTTGAAACTTTACTCAATAAATTCTTTCCTAAATTAACTCCGGGATTGTATATTTTAATCGAAATATTTGGGTGTGAATCTAACATTAATATATCATCCTCATCTGCATCTACCATAATATCATCAACCAAAATTCTAATCTTTACGCCACGGTCTGCAGCTCTTACCAGATAATCGCAAGCAATCAAACCAACATTATCTGTAGAAAAAATAAAATATTGAATATCAATTGTTTTTTCGGCATATTCGCTAAGCCAAGCACGAGTAACCATGGCATTACCACCATTTTCTAACACAAAGACTCCTGTTTTTGTTTGCATCACGTCAGAAATATCTTCGAGTTCTTTTGAAAGGCTTATCGTATCATTTCTATGAAT
>CAZHYX010000180.1:0-6840 GCA_964536675.1 uncultured Flavobacteriaceae bacterium | reverse complement strand
CACAACCCTTGGTTACGTGAAAATAAACTGAATAATAAATCACGTAAAGTTTATTTTATCAATATTCCCGAAAAATAATATAGAACGCAGATGACGCAAATTTATATGATTTAAGGTGGGTTTTATCATTAACAAATCTCTTTTTTAGCTTTTTCAAAATCGTTAACAATTTCATGTAAGATTTCTGCAACAGGTTTTATCTCATGAATTAATCCTGCTACTTGGCCTATTTCTAATTCTCCATTTTCCAAATCGCCTTCAAACATACCACGTTTTGCTCTGGCTCTACCCAATAGTTCTTTTAATTGTTCTGTAGTGGGGTTTTGCTTGTATAGCTCTTGTATCTCATCATAAAATTTATTTTTCAATAATCGAACAGGTGCTAATTCTTTTAATGTCAATTGGGTATCTCCTTCTTGAGATTCAACTACTTTCTGTTTGAAATTAATGTGAGAAGATGCCTCATTACTAGCTACAAATCTACTACCAATTTGCACGCCATCTGCACCTAATACCATAGCAGCTAACATACTTTTACCGGTAGCAATACCTCCTGCTGCAATTAACGGAATATTAATTTTTTCTTTTACCATAGGTAGTAGCGTAAATGTTGTTGTTTCGTCTCTACCATTATGTCCTCCGGCTTCAAACCCTTCTGCTACTACAGCATCAACACCGGCTTCTTGTGCTTTTAATGCAAACTTTACACTGCTGACAACATGAACAACCGTAATTCCTTTTTCTTTTAAAAAAGATGTCCATGTTTTGGGATTTCCGGCAGAAGTAAATACCATCTTAACATTTTCATCAACGATTATTTTCATAATATCTTCAATGTTAGGATACAACATAGGCACATTTACACCAAAAGATTTATTCGTAGCTTTTTTACATTTTTTTATATGTTCTAATAATACATCAGGATACATAGAGCCAGCACCTATCAAACCTAAACCACCTGCATTACTAACTGCTGATGCTAATCGCCATCCACTTGCCCAAACCATGCCAGCTTGGATAATTGGGTATTTAATATTGAAAAGTCGGGTAATTTTAGTGTTCATTCTACCTTTTTATCACTTTAAATGATCTTGATTTTTCGTTTTGATTTACTCTTAAAATATAAACCCCTTGAGATAGGTTATTTACATTTACAACAGAGTTTTGTTGTGTTACTTGTTTTACCAATAATAACTTTCCTAAAACATCAAATATTGAAACTTGAAGGTTGTTAAAATCATCAGTAAACTGAAATTTAATATTATCACTAAACGGATTGGGGTACAACTTAAAATTGTTTGTAAAAATATCATCAACTGTCAAGGTGCTAAAAGCAGCTTGAAAATCAGGAATACCATAACCTTCTTGATCAGTTGGATTAGCATATAAATGTCCAGATTCTTTTATAATCTGGATAATTTCAGCATTGGTTTTATTAGGATATGCTTGCCATAAACAAGCAATGACTCCACAAATTACAGGTGATGAAAATGAAGTTCCGTTTCCTGTTGAAACATTTCCTGAACTATTAATTATAGTAGTACCTCCGCCTTTGGCATTGGCATCTGGTTTTACTCTACCATCAGATGTTGGTCCAAAAGAACTAAACGAAGTTATATTTTCATTACCATCAACTGCGCCAATGGTCAATACATTAAATCCGTCAGCAGGTGCCGTAATATAATGCCAAGTATTATTTCCTGAATTACCTGCTGAATTCACTACTATCATGCCACGTGAAAAAGCAATATCTGCACCACGTGTAATAAATGTAGTAGTACCATTCATATCTGCATACGTATAATCATAACGTGAATCATCAAAAGTATTATACCCTAGAGAAGTATTAATGACATCAACGCCAAGGCTGTCAGCTTTTTCAGCAGCTTCTACCCATAAACTTTCTTCTAAAGGAGTTTCTTGAGAAATATCTTCAGTAATAAACAAGTAATAATCAGCATCTGGTGCTGTACCTATTAACTGGCCATCCACAAAACCAGCCATAGTTGAAAGTACTGAAGTGCCATGAGAATTACTGGTATAAAAATCTGTACTTCTATTTACGAAATTATATCCGTCTAATATTTGGTTATTGTCACGCATCCGTTGAAAAGCAGTAAATGTATTAACACCCGGAAACCCCGCATCCATAACAGCAATGGTCATCCCAGATCCTGTATAATTTTGTTGATGTAAAAAATCTCCATTTAACATTTCTATTTGATTGGCAGAACCTCCATAATTAAAATCGGTTTTTATTTCAAATTTATTTTCTTTTGGTTTAACCTGTTTTGAACTACTATTCAAATCATTAGCAGCAAACTCAACATAATCTACAAAAGACAAATTAGTTAAGGTATTAATGTCAGTTTCTGAACCTATAATATGTAGAGCATTTAACCATTTTGATTTGGCTTTTACTTCAATTCCATCTGTATTTTTTACAGCATCTATATATGTATTTGAAATAGGAATATCTTTACTATCTAATGCAATATTTTGCTTTGTTCTTCTATCCAATGCTTTTTGAGTTAACATAGTTAAAGGGTTAGCAAAAAAAGTTGTTTCATCAGGTTTATCATTAAAATAAACCCAAGCATGTTCTTGAGAGAATGAAATATTCAACCCAAATAATAAAAATACTACGACTGTTATTTTTTTCATATCAAAAAAATTATTAAACCTAGTTTTACAAAGGAGTACAAAGATACACAAAGAAAAAAATTAAGAAATAACTCCTGAACCTAATAACTCTTCATCTTGATACCAGGCAACAAACTGTCCTTCGGTAATTGCTGATTGATCATTTTCAAATTCAACATACATACCTTCAGTAGTTTTAAAAAGTACAGCGTTCTCTAATGCTTGACGGTATCTAATTCTTGCTTTTATATTCATACTTTCACCATTGTTGATCGCTAGATCTTCTCGAATCCAATGAATTTCTTCATTCTTTACCAATAAGACATTTCTGTATAAACCTTTATGATTTTTACCTTCGCCTGCATAAATTATATTTTCATCAACGTCAGTATCAATCACAAAAAGTGGCTCTACTGTACCTCCTACCGCCAATCCTTTTCGTTGTCCTTTGGTAAAATAATGTGCACCTTGATGCTTACCGACAACTTCACCATCTTTAACATGATATTCGTATTTTGAAGCCTTAAAAGCCAACTCATCCTCTTTTGTTTCAAATTCAGGTTTTGATTTAGTATAAATCTCTAAATCATTTGCAATCTGTATTATATCACCTTCTTTTGGTTGTAGTTTTTGTTGTAAAAAATCCGGTAAACGTACTTTACCTATAAAACATAATCCTTGTGAATCTTTTTTATCTGCAGTAATTAAATCTAACTCAGAAGCTATATTTCGCACTTCAGGTTTTGTTAATTCACCTATGGGGAATAGTGATTTCGATAATTGTTCTTGTGACAATTGACATAAAAAATAGGATTGATCTTTATTACAGTCAACACCTGCCAATAATTGATAGATTTCTTTACCATTTTTTTCTAATACTCCTTTACGGCAATAATGACCAGTTGCAACAAAATCAGCATCCAACTCCATGGCAATTTTCATAAAGACATCAAACTTTATTTCACGATTACAGAGTACATCTGGGTTAGGGGTTCTTCCCATTTTATATTCTCTGAACATATAATCAACAATACGCTCTTTATACTGTTCGCTCAAATCGACCACTTGAAACGGAATTTCTAATTTCTCTGCAACCAACATCGCATCATTACTATCTTCTAACCACGGACATTCATTTGAAATTGTAACTGAATCATCATGCCAGTTTTTCATAAACAAACCAATGACTTCATAACCTTGCTCCTTTAATAGGTATGCCGCTACGCTCGAATCAACTCCTCCAGAAAGACCTACTACAACTCGTTTCACTTAATAAGTTTTATTAATTATTAGTTTACAAAGATATGAATTTTTAGTCTTCAGTTTCCAATTAGGCAAACACATTAAAACCAAATTATTGATAAAAAAGCCACTAATTCACGAATTCTTTTTTTAACCATATTATTTTAATGAACTCATTAAACTTTTTGTGTTTGACCGAAAATGAGTTGGAATTTGTTTAGATTAGGCACTTTTTGCAAGGCATAGCATGGCTACGTATAAGAAAAGTAACGAAATATGGGCAAATTTCAGACACTTTTTAGGAAATAGAAAAAGTTTAAATGAGTTCAATTCCGCTAATAGAAAAATTCAAAGGATTTTTCAGAAATTTGTATAATTATTACATTAAAACATTAAAAAATCAGTGAATTAGTGGCAGAAATCTTTTAATATACTTCCTACTATACCGTACTCAATTCCTTAACAAAAAATGGGTAATATTGTATTACCAAACTTTTACAATGAAACAACTTCTTAAAAAGATTGCGCAATTAGAAAAAATTTCAGCTGAATTAGAACCAACTCAGCATCAAAGAAAAGGTTACAATACTGCAATAAATGAGTATGCTAACGATTTTATACAGTCTTTATCTGATAGGCCAGCTTTTACAAAAGGAAATGCTGATACAGGTTCATTATCTATTAAAAAGGAAAAGCAATCCTTAACCAGTTTATTAGAAATTTATACAAAAGAAGTTGTCGAAAAAGGTATTATAGCTTCTTCAGGTGGTCATATTGGTTATATTCCTGGAGGTGGAATTTTTACGGCTGCTTTAGGAGACTATATTGCCGATATCACTAACGAATATGCAGGCATTCATTATGCCTCACCCGGTGCAGTTACTTTAGAAAATGAATTGATTGAATGGATGAAGTCCATTTTTAAATTTCCTAAAGATGCAGTTGGTAATTTAGCTTCGGGTGGTTCAATAGCAAATTTAATTGCTTTGACAGCTGCACGTGATAAACATCAAATTAAAAATGAAAAAATAACCAAAAGTGTTGTGTATTTGAGTCCACAAGTACATCATTGCATTCTTAAAGCTTTGCGAATTATTGGGTTAGAAGATATTATTATTAGACATATTAATCTCGACAAAAACTATAAAATTGACACCGAAAAATTAGAAAATTTAATTAAAACTGATTATAATTCAGGATTATACCCTTTTTTGGTAATTGCTTCTTCCGGTACGACTGATACCGGCGCTGTTGATCCTCTTGACGAGATAGGGAATATTAGTAAAAAATACAATCTATGGTTTCATGTTGATGGTGCCTATGGTGGGTTTTTCATTTTGGTCGATAATAAAAAGCAGCTATTTAAAGGTATTGAAAAAGCTGATTCTTTGGTAATTGACCCTCATAAGAGTTTGTTTTTACCTTATGGATTAGGAGTCGTTCTAATAAAAGACAAGAATGCCGTATATCATTCAAATCATTATTTTGCCAATTATATGCAAGATGCATTAAATGAAACAATTATAAATCCTGCTGATGTATCTCCTGAACTAACAAAACACTTTAGAGGATTGCGATTATGGCTTCCTTTGCAATTACACGGAATTGAACCCTTCAAAGCTTGTCTTGAAGAAAAATTATTATTGACTGAATACTTTAGAATACAACTCAAAGAAATAGGTTTTAAATTAGGACCAATACCAGATTTATCTGTAAGTTATTTTTGGTATCCATCTAACACAATTGATGAGAATATTTTTAATAGAAAATTGATGGAATATTTTCACAATGATGGCACCATATTCTTAAGCTCTACTATATTAAATGAAAAATTTGTAATACGGATTGCTATTTTATCATTTAGAACAAAAAAAGAAACCATAGACAAAGCTATGGTTATGATAAGAAGTGGTTTAGCGAAAGTTGAAAAATATTTCAACAACTGATTATTATTTTTTAATACGTTTTTTCTTTTTATTAGGTTGTTCGGTACTTATCAGTTCTCCATCTACATAGTTTTCCCAAGTACCAACTCGTATATCATCTTTAAATGCACCTTTAGTAGTCAATGCACCTGTTTTTCTACTATAATAAACAGCTTTACCATCCAATTTACCTCCTTTGTAAGTAAAATGTTGATATAAATGTCCTTTTATGGAATACTTTTTATATACACTATCTAGCAATCCATCTTTGTAATATGCTACTTCTGTAGATTTACCTGTTTTATAAAACGTTTTATATTCACCATCTAATTTACCGTTGGTATAATTCTCTTCAGACATTACAGTTTTACCATCTTCATGATAAAATAGCCAATTACCTACTCTATTTTTCCCTTTCATTTTACCTTTACTTTCTAAGAGACCCTTTATACTATAAAAGCTAACTTCTGCAATAGCATTATCAGGATTGTATTTTTTAATAACTATAGGATGATCGGAATTTGTAGCTGAAAAATATTTAAATATGCCTACTTCTTTACCATGATTAAATTTACCTTGATACCGAATACGTTTATTACTGTAATATTTTCTCCAAACACCGTCTCGTTCTCCATCGGCATCTAACTGATTTATTGCAGATTGTGCAAACGAAAAGTTAATACTAAGAAAAACTATAGTGAAAAATATAATGGTTGCTTTAAATTTTCTCATAATGATTAATAACTGATTTATTTATTTTTTGTTGTACAAATACTATCCCGTAATTATTCAGTAGTATGAGAACGGTAAAATTTGTCAGAAATTATACACTATACCATCTCTCACTTAAAAATCACCCATTAAAAACGAAGCTTTTTCGCCCTAGCTTCAAAATAATAAGAAATGGTATTGCAATTTTCTGATATTTAATTCTTTATATTTTATACTCTCAAATAATAGTAGACTTATATAATATTTTAGCGAAATTTTAGTTTACATATATCCAATACTATTGGTTTATACCAAAATT
>CAZHYX010000179.1:0-6866 GCA_964536675.1 uncultured Flavobacteriaceae bacterium | reverse complement strand
AAATTAAATTTATCAGAGTTAATAAACTTTGTTGGAACACATATTATTAATACAATTCTTGGAAGCATTAACAACAAAGTTCAAATAGCTATCAGTTGACAGCGCAACAAATGACAGCTCACAGCTAATAAAATATATTTTGAAGTGATTATCAATGCTTGGGAAGTGATAGATGCTTTTGTTTTCTACCATTTTAAGTTTAAATGACAGGCTGAACATTTCATCCAATTTCTTTCAAGTCCAATAGCCTCATCATAAGTAGTTACAATTTTATTTTAAAATGGATGTGTAATAACCCAAGGATTTTTAAGAATATTTTTTAACAAGAATACCTATGGGATAAGTTTAGATTTGCATTGAAAAGTATTTTTGCCTTACTGAAATTATGATAATATATAATGCGAAGTATTGATTCCATAAAAAATATTATCAACTTTAGGTGTAAGAACTTTTACTTATTTTTCTGAAGTAAGTTTGATTTAAGATATATTGCTCTATTTTTTTGAAATTTTATGAAGCATTTTTTATAGAAGGAATATGTTTTTCTCTCTGAAGAAAAATGAACACTTTAAATAGTACTTACTAGCTTTAATGCTTAATAATATTCGTAGGTAAGTCTCTGAGAATAGTAATGAGCAGTGAATAAACTATAGACATTTATAAAAAATACACAACTATGAAAAAAAAAGCACTTATAACTGGTGTAACAGGGCAAGATGGTTCTTATCTAGCAGAGTTTTTGCTAGAAAAAGGGTATGAAGTTCACGGAATAAAGCGTCGAGCCTCTTCGTTTAATACACAAAGGGTAGATCATATATATCAGGATCAACACGCTGATAGTAATGATTTTATTCTGCATTATGGTGATTTGTCTGATTCGTCAAATTTAACTCGTATTATACAAGAAGTGCAACCAGACGAAGTTTATAATCTAGGAGCACAATCACATGTGGCTGTAAGCTTCGAATCTCCTGAATATACAGCTGATATTGACGGGTTAGGAACACTTCGTTTACTGGAAGCTATCCGTTTACTTGGGTTGGAAAAGAAAACAAAATTTTATCAGGCCTCTACTTCTGAATTATTTGGAGAAGTTCAAGAAATCCCCCAAAAAGAAACGACACCTTTTTATCCTCGCTCACCTTATGCAGCAGCCAAAATGTACGCTTATTGGATAGTTGTAAATTATCGCGAATCTTATGGTATGTATGCTTGTAATGGTATTTTATTTAATCATGAGTCACCGCGTAGAGGAGAAACTTTTGTCACCCGAAAAATCACAAGAGGATTGTCAAACATAGCTCAAGGTCTAGAAAAATGCCTGTATATGGGAAATATGGATGCACTTCGTGATTGGGGACATGCTAAAGATTATGTCCGCATGCAATGGATGATGTTACAACAAGATAAACCTGATGATTTTGTTATTGCAACAGGTGTTCAATATTCGGTACGCCAGTTTATAGAATGGTCATCCAAAGAATTAGGAATAACCATTCGTTTCGAAGGAACAGGTGTTGAAGAAAAAGGAATTATAGAACATATTGAAGGAGACAAAGCCCCTGCACTTAAGGTTGGAGATACTATTATCCAAATTGATCCCCGATACTTTCGACCAGCAGAAGTAGAAACCTTATTAGGTGATCCAAGTAAAGCCAAAGAAAAGTTAGGGTGGGTACCCGAAATTACCGTACAAGAAATGTGCGAAGAAATGGTAACTGAAGATTTAAAGGTGGCACAACGACATGCATTATTAAAACTACATGGTCACGATATACCTGTTTCTGTTGAAGGATAGGGTAAATAACGCTATAAAGTTAGCTATTTATATTTATAAAATGAAATGCAAAGTAGGATTTACCTATCTTGAAAAATGAGGATATATTCTTGAGTAAGAAAACAATCTATATTGCAGGGCACAGAGGAATGGTTGGGACTGCTATTGCTAAACAATTACAATCACAGAACAATTTTCAGATTATAGCTAAAACCCATGAAGAATTGGATTTAACAAATCAAAAAGCAGTACAGGATTTTTTTCAAGATCAGGCAATAGATCAGGTGTATTTAGCAGCAGCAAAAGTAGGAGGTATTCATGCCAATAATGAATACCCAGCTGAATTTATTTACCAGAACTTAATGATACAAGCTAATATCATAAAAGCGGCACATGATAATGATGTGCAAGAGCTATTGTTTTTAGGCTCCTCTTGTATTTACCCTAAGTTAGCGACACAACCCATGACTGAAACTGGATTGTTAACAGGTACTTTAGAGCCAACCAACGAACCTTATGCAATAGCAAAAATAGCAGGGATAAAACTTTGTGAGAGTTTCAACCGGCAATATGGGCGGGATTACCGCAGTGTTATGCCCACTAATCTTTACGGTGAAAATGATAATTTCCACCCTGAAAATTCACATGTAATTCCGGCGCTTATGCGGCGATTCCATGAAGCTAAAAAAATCAATGAACAAAAAGTTACTGTATGGGGAAGTGGGAATCCTATGAGAGAGTTTTTGCATGTTGATGATATGGCGCAAGCCTCTATTTTTGTCATGAATTTAGATAATGAAATTTATCAAAAATATACAGCTCCCATGCTCTCACATATAAACGTGGGTACTGGAAAAGATTGCACTATTAAAGAAATGGCAGAAACTATGGCATCAGTAGTTGGTTTTAAAGGTGAAATAGAATTTGATGCAACAAAACCAGATGGCACCCCAAGAAAATTGTTGGATGTCACAAGGTTAGAAAAATTAGGTTGGAGAGCAAAAACTAATCTTAAAGAAGGTTTAACAAAAACATATCAATGGTTTTTAGAAAATCAAGATAAATTCAGAAAATAATGCAGGGTCAAAAAACGTTTAAAAGCATTGTTAAAAATGCTCCTTTATTTGCTATTGATTTGTTAGTGATAAACCAATAGCAACAAGTTTATTAGGTAAGTGGCTTAATGTTCCTGCTAAGGACTATTGGTTTTTCTCGGTGGAAGATCTTATAAAATGAAACATTAGGCCAAGTTTTTCGGTGTGTTACACAAGATGAGTTAGGCGAAGACTTAAAAGAGCAGGTGCTTGTATAAAAATAAATAGGAATAATTCACTTTTTTAGTCTGGCAATCAAGGTTCTTACCGCTTATAAAACCAAGCGCAATTGTCGTTTTATGATGCTTAAAATAGATTAATCGAGATTGTAAATCTACTGGTTTTTTAGCTTGCTACTTTTGTAGTTGGTCTTTTGTCGTGATTTGTTCAATTAATCGTTCTATAGGTTTTGGTAGTCATGTAAATATGTCAACTCAACAAAAAATGTATTTGGCGGTTGAGTTGTAATGCCAGAACTTTTGGAATGATTAATATTAGTACTTAAAGTCGGGAGACAGCATGAATAAAAAGAAAATAATAACATATGGAACATTTGATTTGTTTCATATTGGACATTTAAAATTATTGCAGAGGTTAAAAGCTTTAGGTTCAGAGTTAGTTGTTGCTGTTTCAACAGATGAGTTCAATGAAATAAAAGAAAAAAAAACAGTAATACCCTATCAGCAAAGGGCGGAAATAGTAGGAAATATAAAATGTGTAGATATGGTTATTGCGGAAAATAACTGGGAACAAAAAGTTGAAGATATAGAAAAATATAATATTGATATATTTGCAATAGGTAAAGACTGGGAAGGAAAATTTGATTTTCTAAAAAAATACTGTGAAGTTATTTATCTAGATAGGACGGATGGTATTTCTTCCACACAGCTAAAAAACACCTTAAAAACTATTTCTTTGACAGAAAAAATAGATACTTTAGATAAAGTTAAATGAAAATATCTATAATTGCTGGAGGAAGTTTTGGTACGGCATTAGCTCAGGTTTTGTCATATTATAATGACATCTTGTTAATAGTAAGAGATAAAGGCTTATCTGAGAATATAAATACACATAATATAAATAACAAATATTTTCCTAATATTATTTTAAATAAAAGTATTAGATCCTTATGTAGCTATAATGAACTTAATAAATCAGATGTAATAATATTGGCATTACCATCAAAAATAATTATAAATAAAGTTATTAAAATAAAAGAGTATATAAAAGATAATGCAGTATTAATCAATACTGCTAAAGGGTTTTTACATAAAAAAAAACTATTTTAACTTCATTGAGAAAACTACATAAAAATAGTTTTTCAATATTAGGCCCAACTTTTGCTGATAATTTAGTCAAAAATGAATTTTCCGCCTTTACAATTGCATCAAATAAAAAACCCCATTAAAACACCTATAGTTAGTTTTGTTTATAGAGTTTTAAATGGTAATAATGTATATGAAGAGTACCATAATTGCATGGAAAACATTAAAAATGAATAATAAATTTTAGAAAACTTTTAATCGAGAGGATATTATTTTGATTCGTAAATGTATTCATGAAAGATTACATAAATAAGTTTAAAACTATGTATTAATCGCTCTAAATCTCTAGCATGATAATTCAATCTCCAAATAAATTTTATATTGAGTTGACATAATCGTCAAAACTTATGGGAAGATTAATAATAGTGAAAATGTGGTGGTTGATCATCATACTTGCATAGTTCTAAGATTGTTGACTCTTTGCAATTATATGATGTTAATAATAGTAATTAGAGCCAATCCAATAGAGGATTGATGTGTGCCTGAAAAAAAATAATAAATGTCAAAAATAACAAAAGATAAGAAAAGATTATTGTCCAATTTTTTTTCATTGTCAGCAATACAAGGGGTAAATATGATATTGCCTCTAATAACATTGCCTTATTTAGTTAGGGTGTTAGGTGTAGAAAATTTTGGATTGGTTAATTTTTCACTTTCGATTGTTATGTATTTTAATATTTTTGTGAGTTTTGGTTTTGAGCTTTCTGCAACTCGTAATATTTCAATTCACAGGAATAATGTAAAAAAAATAAGGAAAATTTTTGCAGCAGTAATGACAATCAAGATTATCTTAGCATTGTTGTCTTTTTCAATATTATCAATATTACTGGTAACTATAGATTCACTTAAAGAGAATGTTTTACTCTATTATGCAACGTTTGGTATTGTCGTAGGTAATGTTATATTTCCATCGTGGTTTTTTCAAGGAATGGAAAGAATGCAATACATTACTTATATCAATGTTACCTCAAGAATTGCCTTTACAATTTTGATTTTTGTTTTTGTAAAGGAAAGCACGGACTTTATTTATGTTCCTATATTAAATTCTCTGGGGGCAATTATTGGTGGTTTTTACTCATTATGGCTGGTTTTTAAGCTATTTGATATGCGGTTAGTCGCGCCAAGTAACAAAATGATTCTATTGCAGGTTAAAGATAGTTACCATTTCTTTCTATCAAGGATAGCAGGGAACGGAAGCAGATATTATGCGACTACAATTATTGGCATATACTTTGGAAATATTACTGTCGGTTATTACGCCATGGTGGAGAAATTATATTATGCTTTTATGACGTTGGGATCAGTAGTTTCACAAGTTCTGTATCCATATATGAGTAGAACTAGGAATGTCGTGTTTTTTAAAAAAATAATTTTTATAATTACTGATATTTCAATCATTTTTTTAGTGCCAATTTTGTATTTAAGTGAACCTCTGCTTAATGCTGTATTTAATGTTCAAAGTGAAATGCTATCTAAAATGTTTGTAATAATTTTTAGTGGTTCAATTTTTGGGATTGTAAGTACTTTGTTAGGATATCCACTACTGGCTGCTTTTGGGTATGTTAAATTCGCTAATAATAGTTTGATATTTGCATCAATAATTTATGTGATTTCTATAACGATATTCGCTACGGTTTTTCATAATATTTATTTGGTTTCATTCTCAGTTGTTGTGTATGCTCTAGTAGGATTGATTTTTAGAATGTATTATGTCTATAAAACAAAAGTATTACAATGAGTTATCCTTAAATAAATGTTAGAAATTCATCTGGGTTCAGCTGTCTATTAAAATGTTGATGAAAACATGAGTTTAGAACTTGAAGTGATTGTGGTATTTTCGGTTGTATTGTTAATAAAATATTTAACAATTATAAGTTCTTAAATAATTTAAATAAGTTAAAAAAATTTAATGAATAAAATCCAAACAAATAACGGTATTTATGAATATAAAGAGGTTCAGTTTCTAAATGGCGTAAAAAAAATTGATAAAAATATTTCAAAAGTTAATTTGTTAGACTTAAAAAAAATTCTGGATAAAAGAAAAGCCAGGTTTGGTTTAATGTATGGCACATTGCTTGGTGCCATTAGAGAAAATGATTTTATTGCACATGATGAAGATACCGATATTTTTATACTACAGGAAGATGTAGATTCTTTACTAAATGCCCTTTTTGAGCTTAGAAATATAGGGTTTGAAGTTGGGAGATATACAACTAAATTAATTTCAATTATTAGAAATGGCGAATATATTGATATATATATATTTAAAAAAAAAGGATTGAGTACCCGCGAATGTAATGGGTATATTATAAAGTCTGAATTTTTAGAGAAATTGGAGGCATATACTTTTCTAGGTGAAGTTTTTAATATCCCTCAAAAAACAGAAAAACTTTTAATTGACCTTTATGGTTCTGACTGGAGAACCCCAAAAAATAATTCACCTGCTTCTAATTATGGTTTATATTTATCAATAAAATTTTTCATTAAAAATAAATCTAAAGTTCTATTTGAAACTATTAGTTGGGCTAAACAAAAACTAAATGTTTAAAATAAACACTAAGAATGTTTTAATAATAATTATATTTTTTGCTTTAGTTAATAGCTCTGTATTTATTGCATTACATTCAAGTGGTGTCTTTAGATTAATTATTTCACTAATGATGAATATAT
>CAZHYX010000178.1:2038-6869 GCA_964536675.1 uncultured Flavobacteriaceae bacterium | reverse complement strand
CATTAGTGCAAATTTTAACTATGTCAATAGTGTTTTTATATTGACTTAGGAGTTTATTGATTCTATCAGCACAGTGTTGTTCATCATCAATTATAATGGTTTTTAGCATATTTTTATTAAAGTAGGTTCTCAAAAACGAAGTTCTAAAGGTAATTTTAATTCTACTCTTAGTCCTTGTTTTTTATCAAACATTTCAACACTTCCATTTGTGTTTTTTAGCTGATTGATAATATCAAGTCTGCTTTTAGTAATTTTAATGCCCATTGAAGTGTTTTCGATTTTTGAATTTGTACTATTTTTTCTTCCTACACCGTTATCTTCAACAACGCAAACCATCATTTCATTTTCTTTTTTGATTTCTATTTGAATATGACCTTTAGATTCTTTTCCTGCAATTCCATGCCAAATACTATTCTCTATAAAAGGTTGTAGTATTAGCGGAGGTACAAGTGTATTTTCAATAGTAATTTTCTTATCGACTTTAATATCATAAGAAAGTTTGTTCTTTAACCGAAGTGACTCAATTTGAATGTACAATTCCATTAACTCAAGATCCTCTTCAAGACTAATCCATTTTTTTTCAGAATTTTCTAAGATAGAGCGTGTTAATTTAGAGAATTTCACTAAATAATCATTCGCAGTATCTAGATCATTTTTTGCCATATAATCACTAATGGAATTTAACGAATTAAATATAAAATGTGGATTCATTTGCGAGCGTAATGCTTTCAGTTCGGTTTCTGCAACCTTGGTATTAAAATCAGCTAGTTTCTTTTGTTCTAAGGCATCTCTTTTTCTTTTGTAGAGCAAGTATCCTATCAACGAGGCAAAAATCAATAATCCACCACCCACCATAGCATTATTCTTAATAAGGCGTTGTCGTTTTATTTCAGCATTAGCTATTGTTTCTTGTTTTTCTAATTGAAATTGCATGTCTTTACGAGTAAGTTCTACTTTTTTTCCTTCGCTTAAAACACTGTCTAATAATTGAATATAATTTTTATATGCCAATAAGGCTTTTTTAGTATCACCTTGATGTTCATAAACCGTACTCAATACTTGCCAAGAATCAGCTTGCCATTCAACGGCATCTACTTCTTGAGCTAATTTTAACGCCTTTTCGCCATTTATACCTGCTATCTCATAATTTTCAATTAAAATATTTACCTTACCAATACTATTCAATGCTGATGCTTCTATATATTTATTTTCAATCTTTAAAGCCATAGCTGCTGCATCATGATAATATTCTAAGGCTTTTTCATAATTCTCTTTTCTTTTATGAGCAATTCCTAAATTATTGATAATAGCAGTAATAAAAAAATCATTTTTTTCTTCTCTAGAGATAACCAACGCTTCTTCTAAATAAGAAATTCCTTTATCTATACTATCTGTATCAATATTAATAAGTCCAATATTTACAAGTGCTCTTACTTGGTCTGATTTTTTGTTTAATTGTTTAGCCATTGAAAGATATGCCTGATAGTTCTTCAAAGCCTTTTCATTTTCTTTTAAATCGGCATAAATATTGCCTAAATTACTGTACAAACTTGCCTCAAACATCTTATCATTAAAATTTTGACTTATTTTCAAAGCATATTGATAGGCATCTAATGCCTGTATATTATTTGCCATAACGTAATAGAGATTCCCTTTTTGCTGTAATGCCAAAGCCGTTCCCTTTTGCCAATTAATTTTAGTAGCAATATCAATAGCTTCCTCTATATAATCAAAAGCTCCTTCGGGGTTGGTATAAGTCATATCACGAGTTACATCCATTAATAGTTTAGCTCTAATAGAATCTTTTTCAGAATGGATTCTTAAATTTTCCAATACAGAATCTAGCACTTGTTCTTGCGAAAAGCTTAGTAAAGAAATTGTTAGGAATAAGATAGAGAATCCTATCTTATTTATTGGGCGATGCATCATAGCGTATAAATGAAAATCAAATATAATCTTTTTAATTAACAGATATTCAAATAATCATTACAGTAAATAATCAAATAAGGACGCTTAATAAGTTGTCATAGTATAATTATTAGTTAATCGTTACTTTAGCTTTTCAAAGAAAATTACTTACTTATAAATAATTAAAACTATGAAAACAATATTCAACAAAACTTTTTTTCTTTTATCTATCTCATTTTTTCTTTTATCCGCTTGTTCAGTTGAAGATGTTATAGAACAACTTGTAGATGAAGGTGATTTTACCGCCAAAGTAAACGGAGATAATTTTAGTGCAGAGAAAGCAGCCATTGTTGCTAAAATTGATACTAATATTAATCAGTCTAATCTCTACTATATAGGAATAGCTGCAGGAGATATAGTTAGTACTGAAAAAGTTAAAGGAATTGGTTTAGTAATGGTTGGTTCTGATTTTGATCAATTAAGTGCCGGGGAAACTTTCGATGAAGTTAGTGAAAATGATACAGAAGGTGGTGGTGCAGGATATTCTGAAGATTTAGGAACAAGTGATGTAAACATAGATACAGACCTCATCGAAAGTGTTTTTATAAAAATAACCGCTATTGATAAAGACAAAAAATTGATTTCAGGAGAGTTTAACTTTGTTGTATTGGATGAGGATACTAATAAGAAATATACAGTCACAAATGGTAAGTTTACAGATATTCCTTATTTGTTAGAGTAAACAAAAGTATTTATAGTTTATAAAAAGTTAATTAAAGAATAAAAATATATGAAAAAATTAATTCTTCCCCTTGTATTTACAATACTATCATTTTCGTTTGCCTTTTCTCAAGAGTTTAACGTAGGTACTAATATTATTAATGCCGGTGTAGGCTTTGGTGGTAATTTTGGAAGTTTTACAACATCTTCTCAAACTCCGGGATATAGTATCAGCTATGAAAGAGGTGTTTGGGATATTCCCGGGCCTGGTGTTGTGAGTCTAGGAGCCTATTTAGGTACTAAAACGTACAAATACAACTTTTCAGGTGGAAGTGATAAATGGACTTATACCATCGTTGGTGTTCGTGGTGCATATCATTATAATGGTTTAAATATAGAAAATCTTGATGTTTATGGCGGACTTATGGTATCATACAACATTCTTTCTTTTACTGGTGCGCGAAGTTTTGGTAGTAAGCCAGGTGCTACAGGGTTCATAGGTGGTCGCTGGTTCTTTGCAGAAAATTTTGCTGTATTTGCTGAAGCAGGCTACGGAGTTGCCTATTTATCTGTTGGTGTGTCAATTAGATTATAATTATTTTAAAAAAAAACCTAGAATTTGCACTCCCATTTTCTGTAAAAAAGTGATTTACATTATATCCCCAAAACCTTAGAAAAAAATTAAATTATGAAAAACATACAATTCTTCTTAGTTATTTTAATCCTATTTTCTCAGCTAGAGTTATTTTCTCAAACTCGTAATGAACAAAAACCTAAAGAAAATAAAGTGACCAAAGAGGTTAACAAAGCAAACCAAACTGTTAAAAACACAAATGAATCTGTTAAAAACACCATAACAACTTCTAAAGAAACGATTGGTGAGTTAAAAGAAACCTTTGGGATATTATTCCCTAAAAAAAATAAGAATAAAGCAAAAGGTATCGTTTCTATCCAAATCACTCAAGTAGAGTATGATAATGTTGATTTAAACAAACTCTACAAATTTATTTCAAATACAAAAGGAGTAAAAAAGCCTTCAAAAAGTTTTGAAAACAACCATGTATTAATTACGGTCAATTATAAAAAGAGCATAGATAATCTTTGGCAAAGTGTTCCTGAAAATATTCGTAAAGCTTTCAAAGTAGTAAAAATCAGTGAAAACAATTTGTTTCTTGGTCTTAATTGAAAATCTGTACTTCCAACAGGTCAAACACATTAAAATTAAAAGAATAAACTCATGAAGAATCTTTTTTTTATTAAGGTTTTAGCCCTAACCTTTTTATTCGTAATTACAACTTCTTTTATCAAAAAAGATACAGAAAAATTGGTTGCAGAGTCACAATCAATGACCTTTAATACTGATGGATTATACTATGCCGAGTTCTACGATTATATTTTTAGAGGGCATTTTGAAAATATTGAAATCAAACCTGATGGTATGGAATTTCTTACAGTTTTTGGGCAATATTTAACAACCTTTGGCAAACAGTGCCCCTCCTATTTGCCAACCAATAAAGTCGAAATTATGAAGCAGGTGTGCTCTGTAGAAAGGGTTACCAGTTATACTTTCGGAGCAGATACTAGAGATTGTATTGAATGGAAGTGGGTTGGTACCGGTATCTATGCTAAACCTGATTTATACAATGCCAAAATGAAGGTTGAAGGTATTCTAAGAGCAGATGGTTTACGAACTGTCATGGCAATGGTAACAGACCCAAATGCTATGGGCAATTCTGTAGATATGGCACACAAAATTAAAGGATTAAAAAACGATATGGCTCAAATTTTTAATCTAAACCCCTGTAATAGTACTGGTATAAAACGATTTGAAGAAAATATGAAGTTATTTGCATTGAATAAACCTGCTATTCGTATGCAAGGTATCAGTAAATATGCCGCCATGAAAAAATCTGGAGGCCCCACAGGATTACAAAATTTTAATAAATTGATTAATGACCTTGTTGCTAATCAAGCAAAAACTTGGTCTTTTAACCGTTATACCCAAGGAAGTATTTCTGGCGTAACTGTACAATCAAAAGACACTAAAGGGAGACCTACGGCATTGCAAGCAAATTACAGTTATAGCGGATTTGGCAGTAGCAGTAAAGGTTGGGTAGTAATAACTTTTACGAATGGCTTGCCCGACTGCATTTATTTCTTCGACTTTCCTAAAAATTGTAAAACTCCAAACAGTAGTATTGTG